>JAAXXA010000173.1 GCA_013334735.1 Bacteroidota bacterium | reverse complement strand
ATCCGAAGACGTATATAAAGCGTCACCTCTCAAGAAGGAGAATTCATATGTCCACAAATCGTACCAACGTCAGTTCACTTGTCATAGGCGCCGTCCTGGTCGCCTTCGGCCTGCTCACCCTTCTGGGTCAGATCTTCACCAGGTTTGATTACTGGGGCATGGTCTGGCCTTTCATCATCATCGGCGCCGGAGCCATGTTTTTCATCGGGATGTTCGCCGGAGGCAAATCGGTCGCCGCTGCAACGGGATATGTTCCCGTTGGTACCTGAGGATGCACCCTCGATTTTCGTGGCTAAGGCGCGGCCGGGCTTCAAAGGTTTCTGCGGTTAAGTCTGCATTCCATATATTTTCTACCTGAGTATGGCTGAAATCGCCTCCTATTATTATATGATGATTTTTTTTATTGTATTCAAATTCACCTTTAGCAATTATATCGTTTACATCAGAAATAAAATCAAGTAAACTCCCGATATGTATGTCAGAACCCATAGTATTAAATTGCTCTGTACCATTTAAATATTTAGCTAAAACTTCGCCTGTTTTTATATCGGTATAAGTAAATGAATTAAAATTTATAGCTCCACCCTGTGTTGGTAAATTATAAATCAAAGCAGGACCTTTATCGGCCGGAATAATAATATTACTAAATGATTCAATATATCTTTGTTTTAGGATTGAATATTTTGCCGAAACATTAATATACAAACTATCGAACAGATTGTATCTGGAATTGATCATTGCATAATAATTCTGAAGATGTATTCCATCGGAACCATTTGGCTGTCTTCTTGCACCGGGATCTGCACTGAGCCTTCTTGAATCGGGAATATCTCCGTTAATGTCAACATATAATGATGTGTACAATGGATTGAAACCGGGAAACGATTTACTATTCTCAATGTCAGAAAAAGGAGTACGGCTAAAATAAATAGAATGATCATTTAATGCCTTTATAAACAGGGTAGTTTGACCTTTTTTGTAAGGTAAAGAAAAATTAGCCTTTACCAGTCCGCCTTTTGCATTCATAAAGGATAAATCTTTTGGTCCCTGATCGTAACGGTAGTTTGCATTTACATTGTACCTGACCGGTGATTTTGATATGATACCAGAAAAATTAACATCAGTTTTACAAAATAAATTACCATTTGAATAATACCCGTTGTGTACTTCGGCAGCAATATTTGTTTTTTCGGTTCCCTGTTTTGAAATATAATTAATTGCACCTCCGGGCATATTAGAAACAGAAATAGCGGATGCTCCGCTTCGATTAATCTCTATTTTGGAAACAGACAGATTCTGACGAATGAACATATCAGGCCACAACATACCAATTTGCGAACCCATAACGGGCATTCCATCTTCAAGCAATGCGATGTATTTGTAACCAATATATGAGATAGAATTTCCCGTATTAGGATTTAGTCCTCTTGAATAAACCGTATTGCCTCCATCTCCTGAAGTATAATCAACATATAGACCGGGAACGCTGGAAAGAGATTGACCAGCTACAGGATTCGATTTGAATTGAAGTAAATCAGGCAGAATTGTTGTAATGCCGTGCGAACTTTGCATGCCAGACAAACTACTTAATGTACCTGTAACCTTAACCTCAGACAATGAAAACACATCCTGTTCCAGTTTAATATTCAGGATAATGTTTCCGGTAATATTTAATGTTTTTTGAAAAGCCTTGCACCCAATCATTTTGCAAAACAATTCATAGTTTCCGGCAGGAACATCATGAATAATGTACTGACCATTTTTGTCGGAAACAGTTCCTTTCCCATTGTTTAAATACACAGATACGCACATGTTTGCAAGGCTGTCGTTGTCATAAATTTTTCCTGAAATATTGAATTGAGAAAATACCGGATTGAAAAGCAAAAAGAAAAAACAAAAGAATAAAATTTTGCGCATATTTTTCGTAATTATAGTTTTGAAGTAAGTTCCAGTTCTTTATTTTTTGTTTCGGGGAACAAAAATAGGATTAATAACAAAGCTAGAAAAATAAAAATAGCTGTACTTTTCAAAATTAAGCTCCACCCGTGATCCTGAGCATAAAATCCTATTAAAACAGGAGACAGAACCCAGCCAAATCTACCGATTAAATGATTTGCCCATGCAAAAGCATTGCCCCTGATATCGGTTGGAAAAAGTTCAGCAGTAAAAGTATTCAGGATAATAAGGATTGAAGAGGCACCAAAGATTCCGAAAATAAGAAAAAATGTTAAAGGCCAAAATCCAGTAAAAGTAAACGAACAAATTACTGAAATTGTTTTTATTGAAAAAATGACTACTGCTCCTGTTTTTCTGCCTATTTTATCAATAATTTTTCCAACAAAAAACACAAATGGTAAAGCAATTACTGAAGCTAAAGCAACAGCTTTTGCCGCCATTTCGTCTGTGAAGCCTCTTTCTGCTACAGCATATTCTTTCCAAAACACAAAAGTGCTATGGGTACATGCAAAAGTTAACAACCATATTATACCAACAATGATTAGTCTTTTACGGTATGGCGTTTTCCAGATATAAAGCAAAGACAATTTTTCCCGAATTCTATTATGCGATGCTTCAATATATTTTTTTGTTTCAACTATTGAACGTCGCGAAATAGCAATCATTAATAGAGGAATTATTCCAATAAAATAGATATTTCTCCAACCAAAAGGTTGTTTCAGTAAAACCGGAACCAAAGCTAAACAAGCGATCATTCCAAGGCCAAGAATTCCCTGAAGCAAGCCTATATAAAAACCTCTGTCTTTTGATGAAAATTCTTCGGAGACATAAATTATTGCTATGGATGTTTCTGCAAGCAGGAATATTCTGGCAAAAAACTGAAACAAGGCAAAACTATACACATCGGGGGCTATTCCACTCAAAAATGTGCTGATTGTATATCCGATAATTGTAATATTAAGCAATTTAGCCCTTCCAAATTTATCAGTTAAACGTAGCAAAAAATAACTGAGTAATGCACCGATATTTATAAAGGATATTAACATTCCCCCCTGGAATTCATTTAAACCAAATTCGTGTCTCAGGTTCGGTAAAATTTGAGTTATTGCAACAAAATCGTAACCGTCAAAAAAAGCAGCAACGGATAAGAAGAGTATTTGTTTAATGTTTTTACGCAGCATCATTTGTTTTCAAATTATTGGTTTTTTAATGATTTTAATATAGGTATGATTTTTTTCAAATGGATACTTTGCATCAGAGTATGGTGAGTTCCCGTAATCATATATACATCTGGGTTCAGATATTTTTTCCATACTCTTAACATTTTAAAACGACCAAATGCATCAATGTCCAGATGGCACCAAAAAAGTATTGAAGAATATGAATTACGGTTCGTTTTAATTCGATCTAAAAAAATAGCCGTATCTTGAAAGTTATCTCTTATTATACTGTAATTGTTCTTTTTTTTAATTACGCTTTTAGTTATTTTCTTTGAAAAACGGGATACCAATAATTTGTACTTTCTATTTAAAAAACCGGCAAGATAATTTCTTCTATCATCCCACGACATCCTAATGATTTTACTTTTGTGATAAAGCATTCTGTCATAGATATCAGGGCGAATATATTGCGGATAGAACAAAATTGGAAATGTATCAAATAGTATAACCGTAACGATTTTAGTTGGCTTAAGGATTAATTGATTTGCAGTTTCCAATGCAATCATACCGCTTAATGATGTACCCGCAATATGATACTGCCCTTCAGGTTGTGTTTTACATATTAAATCCACATAAATTGAAGCTATTTGCTCCAAAAGGCTCAAACTAATATTATCGGTGTAATGCATTTCCGTGGTTAGTCCGTAGATAGGCTGCTCTGTCCCCAATTCCCTGATTAAATCCCTGTAGATCGATAGATTTTCTCCTTTTAACGCAACCAGAAAATAAGGCGCTTTATTGCCCGTTTCCTGAATTACTATAATTTTATTTTCCGGGATTTTGCTTCCGCTTATGTCCCCTGAGATCAATTTGTTTTGTATCATGCCCGCTATGCTTTCCAGGGCAGATGAAATAATAAGTTCTTCACTTTTTATTACACAACCCCATTTTTCTTCAATCAGACAAAGCATTTGTACCGCACATATAGAATCTCCACCTATTTGAAAAAAATCATCATGTAAATCAACCGTATTGACGTTCAATAAATTTTTCCAGATTTCAGCCAGATTGTACTCAATGTCATTAAACTCACGATTTGAACCCGATACTGTTTTATTAAAATCAATGGTAGGTAGAAGTAATTCAGCTAATTTAGTTCTTTGAGGCTTTCCGGTGGTCCCTTTTGGAATTGATTCTACATGAAATATTAAATGCGGAATTTTAAAGGGAGCTATATGATTTTTTAGAAATTTACGAAGATCAACTAATGATAAGGGGTTGTTCAGGACAATACAGGCCGCAACATCTTCCCCTAAACGAATATGAGGATACGGAAAAACCACAGCCTCTTTCACTGAAGGATGTCGTAAAATAGCCTCTTCCACTTCTCCGGGAAGTATTTTTTCAGCGCCCCTGTTAATCATTTCTTTTTTTCTGCCAGACAGGTACAAGAATCCGTCAGCATCCAGTTTTCCTAAATCACCCGTCCGGAACCATCCATTAATAAAACTGGCTTTATTAGCTTCAGGGTCGTCAATATAAGCGGATATTACCGTAGATCCTCTAACTATTATTTCGCCGGTTTCACCAAAATCCAAAAATTCCCCAGCCTCGTCTATTATTTTTACTTCTGCCCCAATACATTTCCCAACAGAGCCCTCACGGTCTTCGCTCACTAACTTTGGGGTTTTTGTAATTGCACTCGTTTCTGTTAATCCGTAGCCCTGATAAACACGCGTATGAAATAAATTTTCCACCCGGTTTCTTAATGCAGGGAGTAATGTGGTTCCCGTTGAAACGATAAAGCGCAATTCTGAAAAAGCATTGTTTTTATAAAAATCAACAGGGAATGTTGTTAATGCTTCAAGAATGGTTGGATTAGCTGTAAATTGAGTTGGATTGAGGTTAGTAAAACATTGAATAAAAACTCCTTCATTAAATCCTTCTGTTTGAATTATTGATCCACCGGAGAACATTTGAATAAAATAAGCCATGAGCCATTGTATATGAAAGTGAGGAATCATGATCAATATCCTTCCATTCATCGCCTCTGGAAAAACAGTAAATCCATTTTTTATTAATTCAAGCAATTGCTTATGTCTTAATGGGACTAATTTAGATCTTCCCGTTGTTGCTGATGTCATTAAAATTAAGGATATATCTGAAGAATATCGTTGTTTAATAATTTTAAAGTCATCTAAGTCCGTTGTTATTTTTGGTTTTGAATAAACGGCTTGCCAACTGATTTTTATAACTGCAAAATTTAATTCTTTTTTTATTTGATTGAATTGCTCATCATTAATATTTTCGTTGATAATTATTGCACGCGGCTTTATTCTTTTTATTGAGGCACATAATTCAGATGAAGTTAATGCCCTATTCAGTGGCACACAAATAGCAGTATTAACGACAGAGAAAATTACAATTGGGGTATAGAAATTATCGGGGATATAAGTAATTATAGAATCTCCATTTCTCAATCCGACTTTTTTTAAAGAGCCAGAAATAAATTCAATTTGTTTCCAAAAATCAGCATAAGACAAGCTGACTCCATCTACAGAAAAAAGCAAGGGTTTCTCACAAAACAAATCAAAAGATTTTTTGAGTTCATGATTAACCCTGCTATGAGAAACAGAATCAAGAAAAACAGATTTATAAAATCTATTATTCTTAATCAATTTTAAAATTGGAAGTAATGACTTATATACCATTTTTGTAAAATTTGCTATTACCAAACAAATTTACAACTAACAATTCTCCCTTCAAAATGTAGTGTTTTCAGTAGGTTCATTTATATTTATTCTTTTTTGTATTTTATCCACAGTCTTTTAAGAGTCATAATATATTCAATTTTTGTCATTTTAAGTAGACTCTCACTCACGAAAAAAGTCACGTATGGTATTTTCCAATTCCATAAAAGCCAAGAAATTATCAAAGTTCCATAAAAAGGACTTGCAACTCTGTCATACAAAACTGCTCTTATAGATTTTAAAAACTCATTCATCTTGTTTGAGATTATTATTTTTTTGTTTAATTTATATTATTTCACAAAGATAAAAAATTATGCAGATAATAAACTATGAAAAAAGGATTTTGAGCGTAAGGGCAAAATAAAACGTGTTGCATTCCGAATCATTAATTAAAGAAGACTTATGCAACTCTTTTTATTTTGCAGAAGTGATGGCAAACACGGCTTGTCCGAAAAAAGTGCGGTGGGGTAAAATTAATCTTAAGGTGGCGAGTGTGTGAGGTTATTTATTTCAGCCTTTTTCTTTTTTATTCATTCACTGTGTAATTCTAAAAGAGTCATTGCTGCTTAGTCGGGACATTTTCGGTTGTTGTTGCTAACGACCGCAAGCTTATTTAGTGCGGATTTAGAAAGCACGGTTATTGTCGTACGCTACAAATTTATATTATTTTGATGAACTTTACAAACACACTGAACTCCGCATTAAATGAGCTTGCTGTTATGCACTGGCGGGGTAGCAATAGTGTGTTTCTTAAAGCAGCATCA
>JAAXXA010000172.1 GCA_013334735.1 Bacteroidota bacterium | reverse complement strand
TAGTGAGGCATTTCGATTTTGAAATAATTAATATTGAAGTGTCAACAGTTGCATCCTGAAATATTTTTAATCCTCCGAAATTGATAAGCAATTCGGGATTAGTATTGCCAACAATAAATTTCATTAAAATTTTTCCATAATTAGTTTGCAGCCATTGATTAGAAGTAATAAAGGAAACTCTACCGTTTGGTTTTAATATTTCAATTGCCTTTTCAAAAAACAAACAATATATGTCTGTAGTATTTTCAAAAACTCTATATCTTTTTTTAAAATAGATTGTTTGATTTTGCTCCACAGTAGAAAGAGAGAAATATGGAGGATTTCCAATTACAACATCAAAACCTCCTTGCATAAAAACATCAGGAAAAGCTTTTTGCCAATTAAACGGTTTTAACTTTTTCTCAGAAATTAAATCAAATTCCCCTGCATAAAAATCTGTATCAACTAAACTATTTCCGTCCTTAATGTTATTGTCAAGTGTTGGCAACACTCTTTCGTGAAACATAGATAACTGATAAGCGATAGAAGCAGAAGTTTCACCTTCCATACATTTCAAAAGTAAACTCAACTTAGTTACTTCTACTGCATTTACATCAATGTCAACTCCAAAAATATTATTGAGCAAAATTCTTTTCTTCTCGGCAGTTGTTAAGTGTCCTGCGGGTGTTAGTGGACTTTCTTTTTTCCCTTTTGAAGGTTTACCATTGTTAGAATAATAATTTTTATGAAAGTCGAGCAAATACTGATAAGCGCCAATTAAAAAGCTGCCACTGCCGCAGGCAGGGTCAACTATTTTTATTTTACTTATTTCTTTCGGTGTTTTTCCGTCAATAAGTTTTCCGATTGTGTTTTTTACGATGTATTCTACTATGTATTGAGGCGTGTAATAAACTCCTCCTGCTTTTCTTACTTCTGGCTTATCTTCAATTTTTGCGTGATGCCCGGCAGTAAGGCGAATTACTTTACCGAGAAACTGTTCGTAAGCGCTCCCTAATATTTCAACTGATAAAACCGAGAATTCATAAGGGCTTTCGGGGTAATACAATTCACTAATAATGGTTTTTATTACCTTGTTATCAATCTTTAAATTTTTACTTATCTGGTCTTTCTTAAAATCAAATAACCCTGAATTATATTTATCGTCAGCTTCTTTGAAAATTTTGAAAAGGTTTTGATAATAGTCGCCTTGCTTTAAAGCATCTTTTAAATTTCCATAAGGTTCAACGCTTCTATCTTCGGCTATTCGTAAGAAAATAATTCGGTCGATGGTCTGCTGAACGGCAAAATTTATTTCATCTTCGTCAAGGTCTTTATTATTCCAACTTATAGAAGTTGCAAGATAAGTTCGCCAACTGTCAAGTGATTGCAAAAATTCTTTGTCAACCGTTGCAGTTCCTTTCTTATTTGCTGTACCTTGAATAAATTTGTCGAAACTGCCCTTTAAAACACGTTCTTTTGAAAACGTGTCCCAAATAAAATCAAATTTCGTTAAATAGTCTTTGTATGTGATGTATTCTATTCGTGCTACAGATGCTTTATCGGTTGGGATTGGTTTTTTTGTGCAATCGTAAATCGCAAATTCTTCAAAGTCAGTAATTATGCTAACTGAAAGTTTTGCGCTCCAACCGTATCTACGAACTTGATAAGCCGGTAAAATATCATCTTTAATTGCTACACTCGGTTTTTTTGCTTCAACAAAGAAAAGTCGTTTGCCTCCAACCAGTCGAAAAGAATAATCCGGAGCTTTAGTCGCTCCGCTAACTTTTACTTTGTCTTCGTGAATTACTTCTCTATAAGCTTCTGCATATCCTTGTTCATTGTCAATGTCCCAGCCCAATGCTTTGAAAAACGGATCGATGAAATCCCTGCGAGTGAGAGTTTCATTGTAGCACACATTTTTGTATGAGTCAAATTGCTCATCAAAGCGTTCAACGAGTTCAGATATTTTCTTATAAGCTTCTTCTTTGTTTATCACTTTCAATATTTTTTTAGAGTATCAAAATTAGTAAAAAAGAGTTTAAAAAATATTTCTTTTGAGTTTATATAAAAACTAACTATGGAAAAAGGATTTTGAGCGTAAGGGCAAAAGCAAATGTGCTGCATACCAAAATAAAAAATAAAATAAGTAATGCGGCTCTTCTGATTTTGCAGAAGCGATGGCAAACACGGCTTGTCCGAAAAAAAGGATGAGTTAAATTAAACTTATGGTGGCGAGTGTGAGAGGTTATTTATTTCAACTTTTTTCTTTTAATTCATTCTCGATGTAATTCTAAAAGAGTAATTGCTGTTTAGTTGGAACATTTTCGGTTGTTGTTGCTAACGATTTGCTGCTTGGTGTGCAGGCGGGATTAATAGCACCGTTCCTGTCACACGCTACAAATATAATTAATTTTTCTAATGCTTAAAATTGCACATCCGCCCCGCCTGATTCAAAGCCTTGCTGTTATAGCCTGTGCCTATACCACCATGCTTGTTTGTCTCTTATAATCGTATTTTCTTTCGTGCGGTTGGGCATTTTTTAAATTTATTTTTTTCATTGGGTCGGCTCTGCAAACTCTTTTACAGCTTAACACTTTTTACCTTTAAAATTATACCACCTGTGTATTGTATCTTTTATTATTGATGCCTTGTTGATATTCAACAAATGTTATTTTAAATTTGTTGATTTACTTCTGTTTTTAATTTAGGAATATAATTGATAAGAATACCCCATATATTTTCATCGGAAACCATATCATAGCCATGAATTATTTGGTTCCTAAGACCTACTATACGATAAGCATTCTCAATTGGATAATCAGGGTCTTCTCTTAAAATCCGATTCATTGCTTCTCCAATAATTTCAAGATTTCTTTCCACCGCTCTTTTTACCAAAATATTTTTCTGGTAATATTCAAAATTCATTGTGCCTGTATCAATAAAACTATCAATTTCATCAATAGCAAATTTAATATCATGCAAACATTTAAGCACTTTTTCGTTCATATATCAATTGTTTTTCGCGGTTAAGAATGTTCCTGAATATTGGGTTTCTCACAGCTTGATTTTCAACAATATCTACTTTGCGACGTAATAATGCCTCCAATTTTTCTTTAAAATCCATGTAGTTGTCGAAATACTGAAGCAAATCAATATTACCAAATTGAATTAATATATCTACATCACTATTATCGTTGAATTTGCTTGTAAGTATGGAACCAAATAAGTATAATTTATCTACTTCGTGTTTAGTACACAAAGCAAATATTTCGCTTTTATTTTGTTCAATCAAATTCATATTGCAAATTTATACTATTTTTCAATACAAAGATTTACAGTTTTGTTAGATAAGATATTTTTTATTCCTTCACTAACTTTTTAACCATCACTCCTTTTTCTGATTTAACTTTAATAAAATAAATACCACTTTGAAAGGTTGAAACATCTATGTTTGTTTTATTGTCATTTGCTCCAATAGCCCTTGTCATCTGTCCTTGCATGTTAGTAATTTCTATTGTCGTTTGCTGCGAGGCTTCTATTGTTATATTATATATTGAAAAAATATAAACAAAGTTAAAAATAATTTGCAATCAGAATTATACTGCCAAATAAGAAAACAATTAATGCTAAAAGACCGTAAGGCTTGTTAACATTGCGGTGAGCAGCATAAAGAACAAATTTTATTTGCCTCCGCCATGGTGTAGGGCATTGTAAAATACCTCTTTTTAATATTTTATCAACCTGACTGATGAGGAATATTTTTCTGAAGAAAGTTTTAAAGTATAAACTCCCTTTGAAAGATGCAAATTGTCGGAGTTAATATTTAAACTGTGCTTACCGTTTCCGTAGATATTTTGAGTTATTAATATTTCTTTTCCCAAAATATCAATAAGCGAAATTTTTATTTTTTTCTCATCATTCAATGTAAAAGATAATAATATATTTTCATTAAAAGGATTTGGGAATACTGATATATCTTTAACTACGGAATGTTCGTCAATACCTGAATCGTCATAAACGGATATTCCATCGGAACTGCAGATGCTATCTAATCCTGCTCCATTTAAAGTTTTAACACTAAAATAATAAGTCTGTCCGGAAATCAGTGTTAGTCCTGATTTAGTAACAAAGGCGCTTAACCCATTATCAGTCCAGCCCACAACATCGCTATCTCCGGGCGTTGTGCCTATTACATAAATATATTTTGCTATACCCGAATTAACATCTGTTGATATAGTCCAGTTTGCAGAGAGAGTATTTAGGGATGATGTTGTATCAGTATCAATGCCGGTTCCATCATTTATCGTAACACAATTTGGAGCTGTCCAATCAATATTTATATTCCGGCACACGATAGCAGAAAGGTTACCGGCGCTATCATTTACAATTGAATTAATTTTTGCCGAATATATAACAGGAGACGGATTCTGAAAGCGAATATCGTTAGTAATTGCTGTGCCAACAGTAACCGTAACCGAAGGGTATCTTGACCTGTAAACTTCCAATTCGTCAATAGAAACTTTGCAATTGCCGGTACGAAAAGAAATGTAATTACCCTGAGTGGTCAGAGGGCTTGTATCTGTCCATGAACCAAGGAAAATATTATCTCGGTAAACATCTATTTTACCTGTTATCCTGTCAAAAATAATTTTATAATCATGCCATTGTCCTAGAACAGTAGCTACATTGTCAACAACTTTTTCCATTGTAAAAACATCGTCAACAACTTTGTAAAATTCAAGCTTGCTTGTTTCCTGCCTGAAAAATATAAAATATGAATTTCCCCTGTTTGTGAGCGCCCCGTTATCACTGAAAAAATGAAAACCCAAACGGTGCTGACTGGTAGCATATGTAGCAGGATCAATCATTGCAGAGAACTGATAGATGTAACGATTCGAGAGATTTTGATTGAGTGAAGCATAAATATTAGAATTATTAACTGAAGTGTCTTTTTGCATGAGTAGCCCACCTGTTACTACCTGCCATGTTCCGCAGCTTGCAGGCACCGACCATACTGATGAATTGTAAGAATCAAAATAATCGGTAAAAAAACCATTTTGTGAATTGGCGTGCCATTCAGCGCCATTGTAATCCTGCACCTGATAAAAACTTTTTTCAAGCCCGCTGCCATCGGTATTATCAGAATCATTGAAATTAACAAGGAAATTTTGTGTCTGCCAGTTACCGTTTACATTAATTGATGTTGTAGGATGAACTGTATCGGATGGAACGGTAATGTTCCATTTCATTGCATCAAAAGCTATCGTCTGACCGGCAACTCCGGAAGCATCTCCTAATTTTACATAAGCTGTACTTCCCTGAAGAAACGGAAATGTTCCAAGAGAAACCCATTGTCCTTGAGATAGCGACTGGTTAATTACAACAGTTTGGTTTCCTCCATTATAAAAAATCTGGTATTGCGCTGAAGTGGCTGTTGCATTTGATGTGGGAATATATGCAGAAACCTGATAATTGCCTGCTGATGGAATAGTTGGCATCCATGTAACATAACTGACATTTGCAGTGGTTGAAGCATTTGTATTAGTGTACCAATAATGTGAATTACTACCATAGCCACCTATTTCGCCATCGTAAAAATATTTCATGTGCGAAGGACTTTGGTTATACATAAAAAATCCATGATTATAAAAAACGTCATCAATAATAGTGTCATTATACGCCGGCTGGCTACTTTCGGCGGTAACAGTCCATGCCACTGAATTAAGATTTGAGTACCCGTTATTGTAACCGGGCCAGTCGTAGTATGAATTTTTACCATTATAATTTACATACCCGTTGTTTTTATTTCCATAAGGGTCATTAAAAATCAATGTGTGCTGATCATTAACGTAGCCTACAGCTAAGGTCAGATGCCCTGATGAAGTGATAGTGCTGCAAATCGGGAAAGGATAGCTTTGATTAATTTCGGTTTGAACATTAGCAAATGTTGTAGAAGAAGAACGCACAGAAGTTATATTATGATACTGGAGATATCCTGCCATCCTGCTGCTTGGGGTAAAACTACCGTTCCACATATATCCGTCTCCGCCATAAGCCGTATTTCCTGAAGGATCGGAAGTGGTAGAATTAAAATATACTCCGTTATACCGGTACATATCTGCAACGTAATTACCAAAATGATTAATATGCGAAGATGGCGTGCTGCATGTAATATCCCAATAAGGCAATCTGTTGTAATATGCAATAGCCATAATTGCCGTTGTGGGAGCGCACGACCAGTTTCCATTGTGCCAATCGGGGGTATCATACACCTGATGAACATAAGGTACATCGCCTTGCACCATAGTTATAGCTTTACTCTTTTTTTCAGAAAATTTATCGGATTTTTTTATTTCTTTAGATAACGATTTATTTGCTTTATTTAGAACATCAGGGCTTTTGATTCCCGATCTATCAGAGCTGATATAAGCTTTAATAATTTCATGTTTATCATAAGTGCTGTATATAATAGTATTACCAGAACCTGCAGAAGGAAACATTTCATTTATATCAGAAGTATTTGTGAGTTGTTTTATTGCACTTCCATCGTATTTAGAAACATAAATTTCAGAACCTTTATATTCTAAATTTTCATTTGAAACCACGTTATAAAATATAAATTGAGAATCATCTGACCACGAAGCGTTTTCGC
>JAAXXA010000743.1 GCA_013334735.1 Bacteroidota bacterium | reverse complement strand
GTTTATCTATCGTCCACATATCTATAATAACCAATGCCGATAAGATTGCAATAACAATAGTAACATTTTTTAATTTATTTGAAATATATAACCAAATTACCGAAGCTGCGAGTACAATAAAAATAAGTGATCTGAAAGTATCTGCGGTAAGCATTCCCGGTCTGTCGGACTGAATGGCAGCCATAAAGCCTTCAGGGAAACCATAATTAAGGTACATTTTTGCAGTTTGCGCATCGTTGGGAGAAACAAAATCAAGAAAACTGCCTGCTAAAAAGCCAAAAATTATAAGAATTCCAAGAGTAATAATCCCTGCATATTTGAATGATTTTATTTTATCTTTTTTAGGGATTTCATCATCGAAAATATTTTTTAGTGCAAGCATAGCTAATAATGGAATACATAATTCAGCAATTACCAATGTCATTGAAACCGATCTGAATTTATTATAACCAGGAACGAAGTCGAAAAATACATCTGTAAACCACATCATATTTCTGCCCCAGGCAAGGAATAGCGACAAAATAACTGTCGAAAGCAGCCACCATTTGTATTTGCCTTTTACAATAAATAACCCTAATATAAATAAAAATACAATAATAGCTCCTGCATATACCGGTCCTGATGTAAATATCGGATCACCCCAATAAGTGGGTAAGTTTTTAATATATTTTTCGGAATTCGGGATGCCGCTTTCTTTTAATAATTTATTTGTATTTGAATTTTTACTTAATTCTGTGGTTGAAGAGCCTCCCATATAGTTTGGAATAAGTAAGGTAAAACTTTCCATTTTTCCATAACTCCAGTCAGTAGCGTAATCCTTATCCAAACCGGAAGTTTTGTTTTCGTTGTGAGCCGTAAGTTCTGATTTTCCCCGTGTTGAATCTTGAACATATTCGGACGTAGCCCATAAATTGGCAATATTTGTCCCTATACTTAAAATTAAAGCAATAATAAGAACCCCCGAAGCTGAAAAAAACTTTTTAAGTTCTTTTTCTTTGTATTTGCTGATAAATTCAACTATTCCCAAAATAATTATTGCTAAAGCGAGATAATATGTAATTTGCAAATGGTTGGCATTAATTTCTAAAGCAAGGAAAACAGCCGTTAGCGCTCCTCCAAGCCACAAACGACCATTAAATGTCAGGATAATTCCGGCAATTACAGGCGCCATATAGCCTATTGCATTAGCTTTGGAGTTATGCCCCGCATCCAGAATGATGAAAAAATATGATGAAAAAGCAAATGCAATAGCCCCTAGTATTCCCAGCCGTTTATCAAAACCTAAAACTAACAATAAAATATAAAAGCCAAGAAAATATAAGAAAACCAGACCTGCAGGGTGAGGGAGAAATAATTTTATTGCTTTGTCATAAAAACTGATAAAATTGGTTTTATAAATAACTGAAATCTGATATGCAGGCATACCTGAGAACATACGGTTAGTCCAGAGAGCTTCTTTTCCCGTACTTTCACGGTAATCGGCAATTTCTTTTGACATACCCGCGAAATTTTTAATATCTCCCTGCTCCAATCTTTTTCCTTCTAAAAGTGGCCATAGGTAAACCATAGAGATAACAATAAAAAGCAGAATTGCAAGAACGTGAGGTTTGAAAGAGTTAATATTTATTTTTTTCATTTTTCCGTATGTTTTTAGTTCTTAATTAATTACAAATTTTAAAAGTTTTTTGATACTGCGAGGCTCTGACTCGGGTTATTCATTCTATTTCTTCAAAGTCAACATATTCGCCAACTTCCGATGATTTGTTTTGTTTTTTTTCGGAATTATATTCTATATGTGTTTCTCCTTCTTTTTTATACGATTGTTCATCTGCTGCATTATTAATATTTTCCTGAAACTTTTTACTAACACGTTTAATAAAGTATTTAATGAGTAAAGGGAAAAGATACCTTGCTGCTAATTGTAGCGCAAAGTATATTATAATAATGATAAGTATAACTTTTAACATAAATAATTTGTGTTCTCATGGCGAAATTAAAGCTTTTTTGTAAAAAAAT
>JAAXXA010000171.1 GCA_013334735.1 Bacteroidota bacterium | reverse complement strand
CGTGTGAAAGCGAATTTAATAAAGTATTATAAAGCTTTATCGTGTTTTCTTTTTCTTCTTTGTCTCTTGCCTTTTTTTCCGCCTCACGAATTTTAAAAGTTAAAACTGCATTTACTAAAGCAATTACAAAATACATTAAAAACATTAATGCATCTTCTGTATCTGCAATATGAAAGGTGAATAATGGAGGGATGAAAAAAAAGTTCCAGATTAAAGCGCTTAACAAAGCTGCTAACAATACAGGCAAAATATCAAATACCATTGCCAAAAGTGAAACAACCACTAAAAGAAGTAAAGCAACAACCTTGTAGCCAATAAAATCAGCGGTAAAAAAACAAGCAATAGATACAGCAACAATAAGCAATGTGCTTATAATGTATTGAATATTTTTAGAAAATTTATTTTTACCGTTTGCAGCCAATTTTTTGTTTTAAATTTATTTTAACAAAGGTAGAAATTTACTTATAAAGATTTTATAAAATCTTAAAATAAAATATTGGCAATTGTTCTATAATAATGCTTGTTAGGATGAATTTTAGCATGAAATAATCAAAAAAAAAGTGTTTCCGTAGAAACACTAAATTGGTATTAACTTTATAAATGTGTTTTTTAGGAATAAAAATTATTTTTTATTTTCCACATCTGTCTTTTTGCAAGGTTTTTTCTTTTTGCAGCACTTTTTTTCCACATTTTTATTGCAGGTTTCTTTTACAACTTTTTTGAATTCGCCTTTAAGAGAAAAATATAACACTTCGCAATCTTTCTTTTTACTAATTTCTGTTATATACATTTTGCCATCAACTGGGAAATCACTAATAGATACTTCGTTAATTTTATAACCTATATAATTCAGGCTTATGTAATCATTAATTTTTTTAGGAGTGTATTCAACAGGAACAGGCCATTCGGTGCTTTTCCATGTTCCCTTATCATTAAGTTCGACTTCTGTTGCAGTCTGGTTCATTAATAATTCAGCAGTATAAATGCTGTCTTTTTTTTCCCATTTTGTTACTTTAACATTAGGATATTTTACTTTTAAAGTATTTAGTACACTTTCAGGAACTTGCGATTCTTCGATTGTTTGTCCAAAAGAAGCAGTTGCAAAAAATGCAACTACAGAAATGATTAATAATTTTTTCATGATCTTGTTTTTTAAAACGGGTAAAAGTAATTATTAATAATCTTAATAGGACTTTTTTGTTAAAATATTTTTTGTTAAAAAAAAAGTCCCCGAAAAGAGGACTTTTTGAACAAGTAAAATTACAAATCTATAGATTTGGCAACTTAAACGGGTTAAAGGAAAAGTGCACCGGATCTATTGAACCTCCAGGATCAAGAGGTGGTGGCGACATCATTACCATGGATATTTCGTTATCTATTTTAACTCGCTCTATTTGTGGTTTTGAATAAGTCCGCTTTTCAGTATTTTGAAGTTTTATTGTTGTTTTCATAATGTTTAGTTTTTTGAGTTAGGAGTTGAGAGTTAGGAGTAGGGAGTTTTGCCTTATGCCTTATGCCTTTTACCTTATTCCTTATGCCTTCTTTTAATTTAACACTATTTTTTTTGAAAGAATATTTCCATTGGTCTGTACTTTTACTATATAAATACCCTTGCTGACATTGGATTGTAGTTTGTTTAATCCCTCAACACATTGTTGGCTCATAAGCTTTTTCCCTAGCATATCATATAGTTCTATTTTGCATTTGCCGGAAGTTGGTATATTTACATAAATGGTATTATTTGTTGAATATATAACGATTGATGTATTGCCAGCGCTGTTTGAAATATCATTTGCGCTCTTTCCAAAATGAAGCCTGAAACGATTTGCATCATTTACAATTCCTGATGTGAAAGTGTATGCACTTGTCTGTCGTAAATCCTGCAATACATTTTGTTGTAAATCTTCTAAATAGACAGATAATTCAGGATTGAAATCGCTGATGTTGGTTGCCTGCATTGTGTGTGTACCTGCCACATTTGTAACAAAACCAAGTGGAACTGTGCGCTCTTCATTTGAAGCAAGTTCTGCAAAACCGTTTATGGCTACTTCTGTATTATCGGTTGTTGTAGTGTATATCTGGGGATATTCATTCTCGGTACTGAACATTTTTTCCGAATCATAATTTTCAAATCCTTCTTGCGCATTCTGATAAAAACCTACTACTGCTTCATCGCGAAGGGTATCTCTTGTTGCTTCTATTCTGAATATATTTGTTTCTTCGGATTTTTTGTAGAACGACTGGCTGTTGTGTGTCCTTGTATCATTAGTAAGTTGTAATGTGCCCGTTGCACTACCTGATGCCACCCTTACCCAGAATGCCTGCATGGTAGGTATAATTTGTTGTCCTAAATTAGCACCTGTTCCGTCTCCTGACCAGTTGTATGTTGCAAATCCTCCATTACTTCTATACCAGATTGTTGGTCCTAAATTCGTTTTGGTAAGTCCGGTTGTTGGTGTATTTTCGCTTCCCCAATTTATTGCTGATGGATATGGATTGCCTACTAGGTTGTATCCTGCAAAACTTCCTGTACCTGTTCGTGTAAGATTATCGGTTTCTCCCACTGTTCCTGTGTTTAATGATCCGGTAAATGTAGCTGTTAGAGGCACTGCATCAAAACTCTTGAACGAATAGCCTCTTAAAATTTCCATTGCATCGGCGGTATTGGTAACATTGGTGTATGTCTGACCGGGGTTAGTTTCATCCCAGTAAAATAGGCGATTTCCTGAGTTCTGAGTTGAAGATAAAGTACTGAAAGCCTCTGCCGTAGCATTACTCATTGGAGAACCAAGATACCACCAGCGATGGTCGGTCAAATATTTTTCTACATTATATGTGCCGCCGGTGATGGTACCATTGTCAATAAAGCTGCCGGTACCAGAGGCATCGGATTTTATAGTAAAAACACCACTTATCGTAAGGGTATTGTCTGCATCTATTGTAAGATTGGCTCCGCTGTTAATTGTTAAGTTATTACATGCAGATGCTGCCGTTACGTGTGGTTGAAAAGTTGACTCTGAAAGTATAGTTACGTTTTCGAGGGAAGTTGGTACAGCTCCTTTACTCCAGTTTGTACTGGTACTCCAATTGGTACTGGTAGTACCTTCCCATATTGTTAATGCTTGCCATGCCTGATGAGGGTAACCATCATTATAATAAACATTAATACGCCATATTGGTAAAGTAGCAAAATCCCAATCTGTAAAAGTGCTTTGTGTTTTCATTAAGAGTGTGGTTTTTCCAACAACTCCTGTTCCTCCTTCGCTGGTTGATTTTCCTGAAGTTTCAGTATCCCAGTATGAAGAGGCTATTGTTGAAGGGGAAGCTTCATATCCTAAAAATCCTTTTATATATGTTCCTGTTCCTGTAATTAATCCGGTAGAATAACAGTTAGTAATAGTAGAAGCCTCAGAAGCGCCTATAAATCCACCGACATAGGTGTCATCATCTGATTTTGAAGTTATACTTCCTCTTGCATAGCAATCTGTGCAAGAGCTATACGTACATAACCCTATCAATCCTCCTAAACATGTTTGTGTTGCTGTTGCATTTGAAACATTTCCAACTGCAAAACAGTTTTTTATTCTGGGACTTTTTACAGCATTATTTCCCTTGCTATATCCTATCAATCCTCCTATAAATGATCCTGAACCGTTACTCGAAACATTTGCAGAAGAAGAAGAATTGGTAATAAAAACCGAAAATTCATTTCCTCCCGATGAACTTGAAGTCATAGAAATGAACCCTATTAATCCTCCAATATTATCAGCTCCCGATACCGTTCCTGAAGTATGACAATTAGTTATATTGATTGCTTTTGATGCACCATCGAGTAATATCTGCCCTACTAATCCTCCAACAGATATGTTTCCAACTACGTTGTAATTTTCAATAGTCAAATTTTCAATTTTACAACCTTTTTTTATATGTCCAAATAAACCCCGATAATTACTAGTACCGGTAATAGTTAAATCTGTAATTTTTTTATTGTTGCCATCAAAAAAACCACAAAAATATCTACTCGAACTATTTCCTATTGGATTCCAGTTTGGATAGGAAGACAAACTAATGTCATTCATTAACTTGAAGTAATTGTCGGCATAAGTAGTCCCTACATTCACATTAGTAGCAAGAGTTGCCAATTCGGCGGCAGTAGTAATTTGGTAAGGATCGACGGAAGTTCCTGTACCAGTCCAAGCTGTTAATTTAGATATTCCGCACACAAGCAGCAAAGCAAAAAGCGTAATTGTTTTTTTCATATTTATTTTAGTAAAACGATAAACACCCGAATATTATAATTATTCGGCAAAAATATTATTATTTATTTAATGAAATGCGAAAATATTAAATACTTTTTTAACAATAGTATAATATTTCCTGTCTTTCGGAACATTTAATTCCTCAGGATGGCGGGCGACTATGAGTAACTGTTAAAGATTAGGAATGAATAACCCCGAGGCAGAGCCTCGAGGTATCAAAAAAAGCTTTATTTATTGAACAAATATTTTCTTACACAAAACATCTTTATCGGTTTTCACCTTTACAATATAAATACCCGATGCAATATAACTTATATCGTTTATTAAATTTTTATTTTCTAATAATTTGCGCCCTTCCAAAGTGTATAACTCAACGGAATTGACATTTTGATTTTCTACTTTAACGTAAAGTGTTTTATGATATGAGTAAACATTCAGGTTGTCCTGAGTTTTTTCATTAACAGATGTGGCAACATTCATAATTAAAAAACGATTTAGTTCGTCTGTAGGGCTTGCTTCAAAAGTATAAGTATCGCCATTATGAATGATTTTCTGTGTTACTTTATCTTTTAAATAAACATCGTTATTTACTAAAGTGTGAGTAAAAGTTAGCGTGTGAGTACCGTTAACCCCTGCGAGGAAATAAACTTCTTTATTATATATTTTTTCAATACTTGAGAAATTAGAAACAGCTAAATTTTGATCTTCCTTTACCGTATATAACATTGGTACTATCGTTTCACCCGGAAATTTATTTGCATCCAAATCATAGTCAAAACCGTCAATTGCAGAGCTATTTAGAGTAATTATTGTTTCATCAAAGTATTTATTTTCATTATTAGAAATTTTAATATTTATTGCGTCATTCATTGATTTTTCACTTTTTTTCTGAAAAGCTATAGCATTATGAACTCTTACATTATTATCCATTGTCAACGAAACTCCTGTAGTAGTTGCTTGAACAAAAAATCCTTGTCCCATAGCTATATATTGAGAGCCACTATGTGTAGCAGATCCACCGGTTGTATAAGTGGCATATTGAAGATCGGTGGGATTCCAAACATATATTGTTGAAGCAATATCGGCTCTTGTCCAACCACTGGGAGCTTCCCAATCTATTGCAGATGGGTAAGGATTGCCTACAAGATTGTATCCATTAAAATTATGCGTAATTGAGAGTGGTCCAATAGTTTCGTTATTCGGAGTGCCTGAAAATACAGGAGTTGAATTAGAATTTGCCCATAACGAATAGCCTTGTCCAACGCTAAGAGGATTAGATGTTTGGGTAATATAAGCTCCAAAAACATCACTTGCCTCGTTATAAGGTCTAAGGTATAAACCGGAAAACACACCTGATAGTGCTGACGTAATAGGCGAAGATACCAAATGCCACTGATTTGCAGCAATATAACGCTCTATATTTACTGTACCTGTACCTGAAACTATGCCTGAAATTAAAATTGAGCCATCTCCTGCAGCAGTTGATTTTATTGATAAAGTGCCATTATTTATAAAATCTCCGCCTACAGTTAAAGCTTTTCCTGTTTGGATGGTTAGTGATTTGCCATTGTTTATTGTTAAGTTATATGTAGTTAAATTAGCAGCTCCATCATTAACACCAATAGTATAATTACCTGCAAGTATGGCACTATTTATTGCTGTTGGGACTCCGTGATCCCAAGTAGAACCATTCCATGTAGTTGCAGTCACTATTAAATGCAATGTTGATTGATTTTGAATATTGTAATCGGATAAAGTTCTGCCATCTTGAAGTATTTGTCCTGCAAATATCAATTTCATTAATGCAGGATCCATCCCATTTATTTCTTGTATCATGATTTTAACATTTTCTATACCATCACTAGGTTCAACTTCCAAAGTTAAATTTATACCTGTTATAGGTCTAATAAAAATCTGCATTGCTTGCAAATTCATTTCAAATGCAAAAAGCATCAGAAAAATAAAGAGATTTTTTTTATTCATAAGTTCAAATTATATCTGCTTAATAAATAATTCTTCAAAGTTATTCTTTAATTATTATAGGGACGAAAGTTATCCACTAATTTATTTTTCATTTTTTTATTTATTGAATGACTATTTTCTTACACAAAACATCTTTATCAGTACTAACCTTAACAAGATAAACCCCTGCTGAAAGAGAGCTTATATCGTTTATTAAATTTTTATTTTCTAATAATTTGCGCCCTTCCAAAGTGTATAACTCAACGGAATTGACATTTTGATTTTCTACTTTAACGTAAAGTGTATTATGATATGAGTAAACATTCAGGTTGTCCTGCGTTTTTTCATTAACAGATGCGGCAACATTCATAATTAAAAAACGATTTAGTTCGTCTGTAGGGTTTGCTTCAAAAGTATAAGTATCGCCGTTAT
>JAAXXA010000170.1 GCA_013334735.1 Bacteroidota bacterium | reverse complement strand
GAAGTTAAAACTTTTCCTGTTCCCGGGTTACCTCCGGTAATTTTTATATTGCCGTTTATTTCAAGTTTGGCGCCCGGAGTTGATTTAGCCCTTATGCCCGGAGGAAGCGGTAATGTTGGTATAGGGACATCATCTCCCGGCGCCAAACTTGAAATAAACGGCAATATAAAAATTACCGGAGGTAACCCGGGAACAGGAAAAGTTTTAACTTCTGATGTAAATGGATTGGCAAGTTGGGGCTCTGGAACAAGTGATTTTTCAGGCACGGGTTCCGACGGAACTTTAAATGTTCTTTCAGGAACTACTACACTGAACGACGCAAGCCATATTTCAGGAGATTTTGCTATATACAACTATACTACAGGGAATATATCAGCCGGAGCTATTTTAACCACAGGTGCAAATTTTGCCAACAAGATATTGGTTTTGAAATTTACCGGCGATTGTAATATTGCAGGAACTATAAATACATCAGGAGCAGGCGGAACAGGTGGAGCTAAATCCACGGCAGGCAATTTAGGAGCTCGCGCAATCCTGGGGAGCGGCCAACCCTCAACCGGAACAAATCACATTACAGGAGGAATTGGCGGAAGCGGCGGATTATATGGTTATTTTGATATTTCAAATGGAAGCGGAGGAGCAGGCGGTTCAGATGGACCATGGTATTCAGGAGGAGCTCCGGGTGGTAATGGAGGACAATCTGTGGCAATTATTTGTAAGGGCACACTTACTATTTCGGGAACTATAAATGCAAGTGGCGGAGCGGGTACCGATGCTCAAAATAGCCCATCTTCAAATACAATTGACGGAGGTGGCTCAGGCGGAGGTGGTGGTGGTTCAGGTAATATTTTATTAGTTGCAAATGCTTTTTCAATAACCGCCCCCACTTTAAACGTGAACGGTGGCGCTGCAGGATATCCATCCCGCGCACTTGGAGGAAATGGAGGTTCATTTCCTAACACATGGACCCCGGGTGGAGCAGGTGGAGGAGCTTCCGGTAAGAATGCCGGTTCTAACGGCTCAAATGGGAACGCTTCATGCGTATGTACCGGTGGAAATAGTGGCGCAGGAGCTGTTGGGAGCGTTTTTTATTGCCGTTATGATTCTTTTTACAATTTAGGATTTTAATTATATCACTTAGAAACTGTTTTGAATTTTTTAATTTATAAAACGACTGACTTATGAGGTCAGGCTGAGCCTATTCTCCAGAAACATTAGTTGAGGGAGAATAGTGTCGAAGTCGACCGAATAGCCACTCTTCGACACGTCCCGAAAAGGGGACGGCTCTGAGTGACTATTGTGATTATAATAAAAAATGAATAAAATATAAATTCATAACAGTTTCTTAGCTTTTGTTTATTTATTTAAAAAAAATCAGAAAACACTATATTTTGAGGGCTTATTAGTTACAAAAAATAATATTTTTAAAAAAAAATCATCTTATTTCAATTTAACCAGATATATTTGCACTCAGTTACTAACTAAAATTTATATACAATGGCTTACAAAATTAATGACGATTGTACTGCATGCGGTACTTGTATCGATGAATGTCCCGTGGAAGCGATAGCTGAAGGCGACATTTATAAAATTGATGCTGATGTATGCACCGATTGTGGCGCTTGCGCTGATGTTTGTCCGGTTGAAGCAATTCATCCTGAATAATTTCAGTTACATCATTAAAAAAAATCTATCTCAAACGGTAGGTTTTTTTTATTTTATAGACGTCTTTATTTCAGCAATTTAAACGGCATTTCACAAGCCGAATGATGAATTATGGAAAAATATTTTGAAAAATTCAGAATAGATACTATTGGCAACGATCAAAAATTCATTACCCCTTATGGTGAAAAGCAAATGCTTTATGCCGATTGGGTTGCCAGCGGACGGCTTTATACCCCTATAGAAAAAAAAATTGCAGAAACTATCGGACCTTTTGTTGGAAATACTCATTCCGAATCGAGTGAAACCGGCTCTTTGATGACGCAGGCATATCATTTTGCCCGTAAGACAATAAAAGAACACGTTAATGCCGGAAAAGATGATGTTATAATTACTGCAGGCTTTGGAATGACTACTGTTATTAATAAACTGCAACGAATTTTAGGATTAAAAACCTGTGGAAAATTAAGTCATAGAGCCTGCCTCAACGAAACTGAAAAACCGGTGGTGTTTATCACACACATGGAACACCATTCCAATCATACATCATGGTATGAAACTATAGCAGATGTTGTTCTTGTAAAACCCGATAAAGATATCCTTGTAAGTACCAATGAGCTTAGGAAAGAACTTGAAAAATATAAAGAACGTAAAGTTAAAATAGGTTCCTTTACTGCATGTTCAAATGTTACAGGAATAGAAACCCCTTATCACGAACTTGCTAAAATAATGCATGAATATGGAGGTTTTTGTTTTGTTGATTTTGCTGCTTCTGCGCCTTATGTTGATATCAACATGCATCCAGAAGATCCGATGGAAAAATTAGATGCTATCTTTTTTTCTCCTCATAAATTTCTGGGAGGACCCGGCACTTCGGGTGTATTAATTTTTGATTCGGCTTTATATAACTGTTCTGCCCCTGACAGACCCGGTGGTGGCACTGTTGACTGGACCAATCCATGGGGTGAATATAAATATATTTCTGATATTGAATTGAGGGAAGATGGTGGTACACCCGGTTTTCTGCAAGCTATTCGCACTGCATTGTGCATTGAACTGAAAAATATTATGGGCGCCGAAAATATTCGTAAAAGAGAGGAATATCTCGTAGCGCTTGCTTTTAAAGAATTAGAATCAGTAAATAATATTCACATCCTTGCTGAAAATGAAAAACATCGTTTGGGAATAATTTCTTTTTACATTGATGGTATTCACTATAACCTGATTGTGAAATTACTTAACGACCGTTATGGTATTCAGGTACGCGGAGGTTGCGCTTGCGCCGGAACTTACGGTCATTTCCTGCTTGATGTTACACATAATTATTCTGAAGAAATAACAAATAGAATTAATTCGGGAGACCTTTCTACTAAACCCGGCTGGGTAAGGGTTTCTCTGCATCCTACCACCAAAGACAGCGAAGTAATATTTATTTGTAACGCTTTACGCGAAATTGAATTGAACCATAAAGACTGGGAAAAGGATTATATTTATTCGTCAAAAACAAATGAATTCAGGCATATCAGCGATAACGAAGATATGGAATTTAAAGTGAGGGATTGGTTTAAGATGTAAGAGTGTTTATACTTTTATTGCTATATATACCATTCCTTTATTTTTTCCTATTGATTCAATTAAATTTTCATTTCTGAAATATTGTAAATCCTTTTTAATAGTATTTATTGAGATTTCCTTAAATTTATTTGACAAATCATTAAGTTTCACAGTTTGGTTTTTCTTTATAAATTCAATTAGTTTTTTTTGTCGGTCATTTAAATAACCCCCTTTTGATTTATAAATATCATATTTTTTTTCAAGTCTTCCTATTAATAAGTTAATGCAATCTAAAAAGAAAACCATCCATTTGTCAATAACTTCTTTTTTAGTATCTCTGTTTTTCTGTCCCTCCATTAAGGACTGATAATACTCCTTTTTTTTATACTCAATTAAATTTTCGAAAGAAACAAATTGTACAAATTGATAATCGTATTTAAGTAATAATAAAGTTGTCAATAATCTTGATAATCGCCCATTACCATCCTGAAACGGGTGTACTGATAAAATTTCATAAATAAAAGCCCCAATAATAATTAAGGGATGGATTTCTTGTTTTATAAACTGAGTTTTAGTCCATTTTACTAAATCTCTCATTTGAGATTCAACTAAATGAGGTTCTGTAGTGTTAAATATTATTTTTTGTTTTCCATCAGGGTAATTAGCGACAACTTTATTAGACAAGGATTTGTATTTTCCTCTATGCCTGTCGTCCTTATTACTGTATTTGAGTAGAATTTTATGCAGATGCTGTATTGAATTTTCACTGAGATCAATGGTTTTAAAATTATCATAAATTATTTCTAATGCATCATAGTATCCAACTATTTCTTGTTCATCACGCGTTGCAAATTTTGCAATTTTGATATTGTCAAGTAGTTTTCTTACTTCATCATCCGATAATTTTGCGCCTTCAATTCGTGTAGAAGAACCGATACTTTCGATAGTAGCTATTTTTCGTAATTCCTTTAAATATCTACTCTCTTTCTTTTCTATTATGTTCCATTTCCCTTTAAATAAATCAACCTGACTTATTGTTTTTAGAATTAACTGATTTGTTTTAAAATCGAAATCCAATTTATTTAAAATATCCATATTATATCTTTATTTTATCCAAATATTTTTCGCAAAGATAATATAAATATCCATATAGTATCTATATATTATCCAAATAATCTAAAAAATTTACTTTTAATTAATTTAGCTTAAATTTTTTACGAATTAATTCTTATTTTAAGATAATCCTGCAATCTACGACTGGCTGTAAATTCGCCCCTTTTGAGATTATAACGGCTCAAGCGGAAAAGTTGGGGGATTGTATTTTCTTCGTAACCTATGCTATAACTTTTTTTTATTCATACTTTCTCCTTAGATGAACGGCGAAGCCCTCATGAGCAGGCGGAAAATAGACTATTACAATGTTTTTTCTTTTTTGTACTTTTGCCTCTTAAGAAACAACTAAGCAGGAACTAATGTCAACCCTAATATTGATGCCTGTTTTTGAATATATTTCATTTTCTGTTCTTTAAAGTATTGGCTATAAGTTTCAACGGATATCGGATTGAAGTCAACCTTTTCCTTAACCATTTTATAAAATATTATTGCAATTTTTCTTGCGGTAGATTTTGTCGCTATCAAAGGACCATGCTTTGCTTTCATTCTACGATAAAATGCTCCTAACCAATTATCGCTTCTTTGTATTGAATAAGCTGCCATTAAAAAAGATTGTCCTGCTTTATTTTTTTTCTTTGTTTTTTTGGGTTTTAGTAATTTTCCTCCTGTTACTCTGTTATTAGGTGCTAAATTTAGCCATGCAGTAAAATGTTTTTGAGTCTTCCATTTTGACATATCAGTACCAGTTTCTGATATAATTTCAGTTGCATTAACTTCGCTAATTCCAAATATCTTTGTAATATCAACACCTAAAATATTTTTAAGATAATTTGTCGCATTAAAATCAAATCGGTTTTTTGTATAAACACCTCTTGCTTTTTTATGATTAATATGGTTGTTCTGATTTATGGTTTCTGATTTAGCAAGAACTTTTTCAATTTGCTCATCGCATTCACGGATTTTTTCTTTAAAAATAAGATATAATTCGTATGCTTGTTTAAGTTCGAAGACACTTTCTTCTCTCCAATTACCTGTAAGCGATTGAATAAAATTATCTTCGGATGATTTAACATTTTTATCGATGTTAATTATTAATTTTTTAGGATCTCTTTCTCCTGCCAAAATTGACTTTATTATCGATTGTCCTGATTTTCCGCAAATATCAGATAATACATTATGTAATTTTATGTTCATTTGCTCAAATGCTTTTTGCATCAATAATATTTGTGTTGAGTAGCTTTCAGTAAGGTTTTTGCGATGTCGCATATAACTTCTTAGTTCACGTGTTAAATTATCAGGCTGAAAGCTTGGATTCAATAAACCATATGTATGTAATTGCTGTATCCATTGGCAATCTGATACATCAGATTTTCTCCCACTAACATTTTTTATATGTCTTGCATTTACTAGAAAAACTTCAAACCCATATGATTCAAGAATTAGATATAACTGAATCCAATATACACCTGTAGATTCCATAGCTACAGTATCAATTCTACATTTTTTTAAGTATTGTGCTAATAAATGTAATTCTGATGTAAAGCTTCCAAATTTTCTAACTGGTTCATCATCTCTATCAGGAGGTACTGCAACGTAATGCATTTGACTCGCAACGTCTATTCCTGCTGCATTTGGACGTACTAGCTGGAAGTTTTCCGTCTTTGCTTTTTTTGTCATATTTTAAATTTTTAAGTTTCATTCTAAGCTTAGCCATTAAAACAAAATTTAATCTCTTAAGCGGGATTACAATAAAGTATCACCAATAAAATAGACAACAATGGCTAAAACCAGACTTGATCACGGGCTTAATTGCACCAGGAAAAAAGCGGGTCTTAACTGCATAGAACTTGGCACAAAAGTAATATATAGTTGTTTCTTTTGTGAATAGCATTAATTTGTTAATGTACCAACTTGATGCAAAAGTACCCAAAAATCAAGGCTTACAGAAATTTTCTTAAAAACTACGTTTCGCTTTACTCCCCCGAAAACGAACTCCTCATTCAAGGTTCATTATAAAAAATTGTGATTCCAAAATTCGTCAAACAGCGTTTTCTTAGCACAAGCCCACCTCCACAAAACCGAAACTTGTTTTAAAACGAAAATTTCTGAATGCCGGTCTTTCACGCATACTTTTTATACGTATTTTTGAATTGCTCATATACATTAAAAAACATCTTAAATTATATACAGACAAAAAACCTTTTGAATTAAATTGAAATCTTATTTCTGCTGACGTCAGTTTGAGTAGGATAATATGCGTGTGGTATGTGCGTTGGACGGCGATTCGAAATTCCGCTAAAAGATAAAGAATGAAAATTAGCATAAAAAGTA
>JAAXXA010000742.1 GCA_013334735.1 Bacteroidota bacterium | reverse complement strand
TATTTATATGCAATATTAATAATTAATTTATTTTAGACCAAATTTATATGTTATAAAATTTCAAGCTTTTTTATATTCACCCTCGCGTCAACTGCGATTACTTTATCTCCTTTACCAAGTAGTGGATTCAGGTCTATTTCAATAATTTCAGGAGCAGCATCAAGCAATACAGAAAGTCGTACAATAATATCCGCAATTTTTTCTTCGTTAATGCCTTCCTGACCGCGAACTCCTTTTATAATTTTATAACTCTTAATGCTTCTTATCATTGAAAGAGCTTCATCTTTACCTATAGGAGACAGACCTGATGCAACATCTTTAAGAACTTCAATGAAAATACCACCCATTCCAAAGAGTATATTGTGACCGAATTTAGGTTCATATTTAGCTCCTACAAAAAGCTCTGTCCCTGAAAGCATCTGTTGAATAAGGATTGCAGTAGTATCTTTTATTTTTATCATTCTGTCAAATTCTTTTTCAACTGTAGCAACATCCTTAACATTAAGAATTACACCACCAACATCCGATTTGTGTATAGGTCCTACAACTTTCATTACCAAAGGAAATCCGAACTCTGAGGCGCATTTAACTGCCGCATCTTTTGTTTTAATTACAGCTTCTCCCGCTCTTGGTATCCCAACAGCATCAAGTAATGCTTGTATCTCGGAAGGGCTTATATATCCTTCAGCAGCATTATCAATTATGCCTCGAATTTTTGTTTTATCAATTTTAGGAAATTCCGTTACTTCCGGAAATGGGGGAGGAGTATGGTAAACCTTTGCAATAGCATTACCCAGAGTTACTTCATCAGGGAAATTTATTCTTCCTTTCGAGAGAAACTCTTCCACTTCAGCTTTAGCCGTAACAATGGATGGAAGCACCGGAAATACAGGCTTCAAAGCAGTTCTCATCTTTTCATCTAATACTTTATAAACATCGAAAAGCGGGAATAATCCGGGTGTGCCGAATATTACAACCATGCCGTCAATTTCGTCAAATTTTTTGTCAACGTAATCAATGATAATTCCTAATTGTTCGGCTGTTCCGGTTGCAAGGAAATCAATGGGATTTGCAACTGATGAACCATTAAAAAGCTGTGCCAGTAGGTCTTTTGCTTCAGGATGATTAATGTGAGGAATGTTCATTCCTCCGTTTGACAAGGCATCTGTAAGCATAACTGCCGGTCCTCCTGCATGTGTAATGATAGCAATATTTTTTCCCTTAAGCTGAGGGTGCATAAATACTGATGCCACACTTATAAGCTCTTCGCGACTGTAACAGCGCACTATTCCTGCTTTTCTGAAAAGAGCGTCAACTGCAACATCAGGACTGGCGAGCGCTCCTGTATGCGATGAAGCAGCCCGACTTCCGGCTTCGGATGAACCTGCTTTTATAGCGGCAATTTTACATCCTTTGCGTATTAATGATGATGCGTGTTTTAGAAGTTTATCCGGTTTTGAAACATTTTCAATATATAATAATTTTACTCTTGAGTTTCTTGAAGGATCGAAAGATTCATCAAGATATTGCAATATTTCTTCAACGCCAACCTGCGCGCTGTTTCCTACAGAAAAAACATTTGCAAATGTTAATCCTTTGGGAATCCCTGCTTCCATAATAAAACAAGCTGTTGCGCCCGAACCCGAAATAAAATCACATCCTTTATTATCAAGTTTTGGGATAGGATATGTAAAAATACTGTGATGCTGAGGTGTTAAAATCCCAACGCAATTAGGTCCTATCAAACATCCATCAACTTTCTCAATTATTTCTACAATTTGTTTTTCGAGTATCTTACCTGCTTCACTTTCTTCACTGAATCCTGCGGAAAGAATTATAAAAGCTCTTGTTTCTTTTTGTTTTGTAAGAATATCAATTGTTTCAGGGATATATTTTGCCGCTATGGCAATAATTGCCAAATCACATTCGGGTAAATCTGCAATATTCTTATAGCTTTTTATCCCCTGAACTTCTGTTTCTTTAGGATTTGAAACATATAGTTTTCCTTTGAAATTCCCGTCGA
>JAAXXA010000741.1 GCA_013334735.1 Bacteroidota bacterium | reverse complement strand
ATGGATATCAATGCTGGGTACAATAATTTTTGCTTTAGGTTGTATTCCTCTCGCTTATGTTATTTCAAGAAAAGAATTTTATTTTAAAAAAATAGTTATTGGCATTATTAATCTTCCTATTGTTATTCCTCATTCAGCAGCAGGCATAGCACTACTTTCAGTTATTTCAAGAAATACAATTGTTGGGCGAATTGCAGAAAATCTTGGTTTTGGTTTTGTAGGAACTTCTGCCGGAATAATGCTTGCTATGGCTTTTGTGAGCATTCCATATCTTTTAACATCTTCAATTGACGGATTTAATGCAGTTCCCGTGAAGTTGGAAAATACAGCTATGAACTTAGGCGCTTCGCATTTACGTACATTTTTTACTATAACATTGCCTCTTGCTTGGCGACCTGTTCTTTCAGGATTAATAATGATGTGGGCAAGAGGTATGAGCGAGTTCGGGGCGGTTATAATAATTGCATATCATCCTATGACTACTCCTGTAATGATTTTTGAAAGGTTCAATTCGTTCGGGCTTCAGTACGCGCGACCTGTTGCATTATTATTTATTGTTATTTGTCTGTTTTTATTTATTGCAATACGACTATTTTCAAGGAAAAGAATAAATGATCGAAATTAATAACATATCAAAATCGTATCCTGATTTCTCTTTAAAAAACGTTTCGTTTACAGTTGAGAAAGGAGATTATTTTGTTTTGCTCGGAGGTTCCGGCTCAGGAAAATCAATGCTTCTCGAAATAATTTCGGGTATTACTATTCCTGATTCAGGGAAAATATTCCTAAATGAAAAAGATATCACCGGCGAAAAAATTCAGAAAAGAAATATAGCTTTTGTTTTTCAGGATCAGGTTTTATTTCCTCATCTTAGTGTATTTCAAAATGTAGCTTATCCATTACATTGCCAAAAGAAAAGTTCTACTGAAATAAAAAATGAAGTAAAAAAATTGGCTGTATTATTTGAAATAAATCATTTACTTGAAAGAAAACCCGGAACTTTATCCGGTGGTGAAGCTCAGAGAGTAGCGCTGGCAAGAGCTATGGCAACTAAGCCTGAATGCGTTTTACTTGATGAACCATTATCGAATATAGATTCACCGCTAAGATATGAACTGCGGAGCCTGCTCAGAAAAATAAACAGGCAAGGTCAAACAATTATTCATGTAACACATGATTACGAAGAAGCAATTTCACTTGCCAATAAAATAGCTGTTATTGAAAACGGAAGTATAGCGCAATCAGGGAATCCTGATGATATTTTCATGTTTCCAAAATCCGAATTTGTTGCAAAATTTATTGGAATAAAAAATTTTTATCGAGGAACATTAAATAGTGCTGAACAAAACAGCGAATTAATGCCCTTCGAATCTCAGGGATGTATATTCCATGTTATGACTGAAGAAACTCAGGGAGAAGGTTTTTTATTAATCCCTGCCGAAAATATTACGATCTCCGATAAGCACAATGAGAGCAGCTCTCAAAACACATTTAACGGAAAAATTATTGATACATTTCCCGCAAAGCTTGGAATTGAAGTAGTAATTGATATAGGTGTAAAAATAACTTCAATAGTTTCTAAAGAAGCTTTTATAAAATTGGCTTTATTGAAAGATAAAAATATTTGGATAAGCTTTAAAGCTTCGTCAGCTAAGTTTATTAAAATATAGCAATCATAATTATTCACTCAAATTGATGCAACACATATTTGCTTATAAACACACGTGATTTTTTTATAAGGTTTTTGTGTATTTTGTAAAATTCATGTATATTTGCATGTATGATACCTATAAAAACCAAACAAGAACTAATTGAAATAATACAATCCTATAAGGATATAATAAAAACTTATGGAGTTGTCAAGTTAGGTATTTTTGGATCTTTTGTTAGAAACGAAGCTGACGATAATAGCGATATTGATCTTTTTATAGAATTTGATCCGAAATTTAAAACACTTAAAAATTTTGTGCATCTGGCTAATTTTCTTGAAAACATTTCAGGCAGAAAAGTTGAGATAATTACCC
>JAAXXA010000740.1 GCA_013334735.1 Bacteroidota bacterium | reverse complement strand
ATCGTTGTAGCCCAGTGTATTAGGGTGTGGGAAGAAATAATTTGTATCTGACCACGAATCTAATCCCCGGAGAACATTGTACCAATGTTCAAGAATCGCTATTTCAATTGTGGCATCATAACCACCTTGAAGGATGTGGCTAAATCCGTTGGTGATTTGTGCTCGCCAGAACCATAAGACAATGGCGCCTAATGAAAGAATTACTATTGTATATTTGTAAAAATGACTGTTTAATTTTATTGAATTATTAATAATTAAAAAAAGGAGACAATATGGATATTTTATTTTACGTCGCATTCGCGATAGTGTTTATTTTCTTAGTAGGCATCAGAATAGTAAGACCTACACACAAAAGTTTAATTGAACGATTGGGGAAATATAATCGTTTCGGCAATTCCGGTTTCAACTGGATAATTCCGGGTATCGAAAAAATGTATCAGGTTAATATTACCGAACAAATGGTAAATGCAGAACCACAGGAAATAATTACAAACGACAATTTGAATGCAAGAGTTGATGCTCAGGTTTATTTTAAAGTAAAAAATGACGAGGAAAGTGTTAAAAGCTCTATTTACAATGTAAATAATTACCAGTGGCAGATTGTGAATCTTGCCCGCACTACTCTCAGAAATATTATAGGTACTCTTACTTTAAAATCGGCAAACAGCGAAAGAGGAAAAATAAATGCCGAATTATACAAAACTCTTCATTTGGAAACTTCTAGCTGGGGTATCGAAATTGTACGTACCGAATTAAAAGAAATTGACCCTCCTAAAGATGTGCAGGAAACAATGAATAAAGTTGTTAAAGCCGAGAACGAAAAAATAGCAGCTATTGACTATGCTACTGCCAGAGAAACTGTTGCCGATGGAGAAAAACGCGCGAAAATTAAAGAAGCTGAAGGATACAAACAATCAAAAATTCTTCATGCCGAAGGTGAAGCTGAAGCAATTATGCTTGTAAACGAAGCCGCGGATAAATACTTTACAGGTAATGCACAATTGTTAAGAAAATTAGAAGCAGTTGAAAAATCATTTGAACATAATGCTAAAATTGTAGTACCAACAGGCTCTGAACTCGTTAATATTATTGGCGAAATGGCAGGAGTACTTCCTTTGGTTAAAAAAGCAAAAGTAGAAGAGAAATCTAAAACTACATTAACCTAATACCCCTTGAGAGAAATATATTGACTAGAACACTGTAAAGGACTTCTCGGCAGTTGGCTGTCAGCAATCAGCAATGATTACCATCAAAAGATTGCTGACTGCAAACTGTTGACTGCCGACTTTAATGTAAAACTTATATTAAGGTATAGAGACTTAACGCTCCTCTCTCCTCACTATCAATATCCACATAATAAATGTGAAAATATATACTACAACATTAAAAATATAATCGTGGTTGAATTGGATTTGCTTGGGGTAAGCATTGCATGCAAAAATAAGAACAATAAATCGCAGAATATTTATGATATTTATTGAAATTACACCTATTATTGAGTAAAATAGCTTTCGTTTCCATTTAATGGGATACGAACAAATTAATGCAACAAAGAAAACCCAAAGTTGAATACCCAAGCAGTAATTGCCAATAGCAATCCATGCTAAATCAGGTACTAATAATTTTTCGGAAGAAATAATACGATTAGAATAACCTAAAATATCAAAAACAAATTTTGTAGAATAGAGCAAAAATATTCTAACCCAGTTATTGAATTGCTCCCAACATGCAGAAAGCCAAGGCCAATGGCGTTCGGACAAAGGAGTGCTCTGCTCCCCTAAAAACCAACTTAAAAGCTTCCACGCAACATATATTAAAGCAACTCTCAGTATAAAAAAAATCACTTGCCGGTTTTTTTCAACAAGTGATTTTACATTTTGGAATAACTCTTTTTTACGATTCATTCGGAATGTTCAAATTATAAAACATTTTTTTGTTTATTATTACTTCTTAGTTTTTTTATTCCGTAAAGAGCACCGGCAACAAGCATAAAGATTGCTCCGCCATCCAAAGGTGTTTCAACAC
>JAAXXA010000739.1 GCA_013334735.1 Bacteroidota bacterium | reverse complement strand
CAGTTAACGATCCGAATAAAGAGTTTTGCCCATTTGTCTGACCTGTACCTCCGTTACCGATAGTTACTGAAATATTGCCACTTGCAGAATAAGCAAAATTCTCAATCAAACCACCTGCGCCTCCTCCTCCACTGGTATTATCAGCGCCAGAAGTGCCGCCGCCACCAGCTACCACTAAAACTCTCACTGTTCCTGTTCCTGTACAAACCAAAGTTCCACTACTTGTAAAAGTATGAATAGTATTGCCTCCATAATGTGTTTTTATTCCACCGGTACATTCGGAAGAGAAGAATACAGAATGAGCGGGAGCGAACGAAGCCATAACACCTGATACCTGATTGTTCGATGTATTTGAAATTGTCATACTTGTACTGCCTGCCGGTGTTGTAGGACCATTACTATCAAATATGCCTGCACCTGCAGCTGTGCTTTGACGAAGTGTAGCCCCTGTAACGGCGGTAGGCGAACCGGAAAGGCATCTTATACCTATTACAGTCCAAGAATTATCTGTAGCTGTTGTAAGTGTGAAAGTTTGTGGTCTAAGACCATGATTTCCAACGCTAGCATCAGGTTGTCCGAATTGTCTAACGCCTGTATAAGATGCTGCAGTTGATATAATTCCGCTAACATCAGTCGTTACTTCAATATTATTTGTTCCAGAAGCAGGACTTAGCAAATACCAGAGTGAAACATAACAGCTTTGTCCGCTCTCTAATTCTTCTGCTATTTTTGTAAGCGCTATACCGTTATATGTTATTCCTGTAATGTGTCCAGCCCCTGTAGCAGCGCTCCAAGCCTGAACAACTAAAAGTCGGTTAATACCATTTCCTATCGTTAGAGCATAAGTATTTGTAGTTGAATTTATATATCCTCCTCCGTCAGCTGAATTGTTAAAAGTTATAGTAGCCGAAACCTTTGAAATCCCAAATATAACTAATGCAAATACAATAACTAATCTTATAAAAAAGAGGTATTGTTTTTTCATAGTTTGACAGATTAAATATTAAAAATAATTATTTAGTATCCATAACAGTTGTGTATCGTATTTAATTTTTACTTAACTACAAATTCAAAAAGGTCAATGTTATTGAACGTAATAGTTTTATAACAGTCAACTATTGTTAAGGATATAAGAAGGGAGGTAAATGTTATGGTAGTTGTAGCTTACAGAATAGCAAAATTAAGTGTATAAATCTATTTTATAAATTCAATACATACAAGCCTACAATTTGTTATTTTTTCTTCTCACATCCTACTGCATTTGTGCTTTGAATGAAAAAATCACAGCAGATTCCCTGTAAGCAGTAGCCGATAAGTAAATTTAGGGCTAAGGAATAACATGTTTTGTTGTGTAGATCTGTCCGGTAATTACAACATTGCTATCAGTTTTTACACGCAGTATTTCATTGTTTTTGCTTTTAAATACTACATCTCTAGAATCAGTACTGCCAATAAAATTAGTTCCAGCAGTAGTAGCAGTATTACCTGTTAACAACCAGCCAGTACTAGATGAAAGCATACTAACCCATTTGTCTGTAACCCAATAATAAAAACCGGGGGTAACATCATTCTGTGTTGCGGTGTTATAAATCAATAAGCTGTTTGCAGGACTGGTTACAGGTGAGGCTGTAGTAGTGCTTGTTAATGCTACACTTGGAATAAGTACTCCCTGTGTTGATCCGCTAATATCAAGCATTGCTGAACTATTTGCAGGGTCGCCTGTAGTGTTTATAGCTACTCCACCTTGTGCGAAACAGTTAAAAGTGGAAAGAGAAAAATTGAAGGCTATTAAAACATATATAATGCCTTTTACTAAATTATTTACTTTAAGTATTTTTTTTGTTTTCATATTTTTGTTTTTAAATTGTTTACAGTTTTTATAATAAGTTTTAATTCTATTATTTGAATATACAAAGATATAATTTATTTTTCTGTAAACCAAACTTTTTTTTAATTTTTATCTTAAAATTTCAATCAGTAACATAATAAATCAAGAAAAATAGGTTGTAAAATTAATAAAAAAAA
>JAAXXA010000738.1 GCA_013334735.1 Bacteroidota bacterium | reverse complement strand
AAATCCGCCAACTCCACCAGAAGGTCGATCATCTGCTCTCAAAGCAATGGGAGCGCCTGGTTGAAATTCAGGAGATTCAGATGGAGCTGATTAATGAGTTAAGGGGGAGGAAGTAGATTCGCGTTTTTATTGCGATACAAATATATGACGTAATGAACCGCGAATTTTTCATCGATAGATTAATATTATGTTACAATGACAGATTGTATAGCTTAATCATTGAATCTGCCTCGATGTTGCTTTTCGGGGCAGATTCTGGTAATCATTTTTTTGCTCTAAGCTCAAAATCATCAGGGTTCAAACCTTCCCCTAAATAATTACGAACCACATCAATAATATTTACTTTAAGCAAATAATCATCTCCTTCCTCATCTAATACTTTAGGTGTATTAAGGATATCATTTACCCTGAGAGTCAACAACTGAAAATCTTCATCTCCTATTATAGGCTCTGTTAGTATCTCTGTTGTATTTCTTTTGGCCCGCTGTGTTTTGATTAAATAAATCTTAACTTCATTATCAAATACAAAACAGGTGCCAATGTAGAACGGCTTAAAGTGCTCTCGTTTTTGAAAAATTCTAAAAATCATAGTTTTTTATTTTAAAAGTTATAAAAGGATAAAATATGCCTTTCAAATATATTTATAATTTTTTTATTTTCTAATATTCAGGCACTGCCAAGTAGTTGCACATAATGTGCGATATCGAATTAAGTGTTAATTTTTAATCTTTTTCTGATGAATTCTAAGTCTGCCAAAACTTTTTCTTCAGAAGGGCAATCAAATAGTAAATATCTACATTCTTCTCGTCGAACTTCACCATGTAGGTCAAAACGAAATAATAACTTTACAATATCAAAATCGCTATATGTAAGTGCATAGTAAAACAAGAGTGCGATATCATATTTTGAGATATGCGCAAGCAAATACTTTTTGTGTACGCTCCTTCTTTTCGAAACCGCAATATGATTAAGAATGAAATCTAATTTTTTGATGTAAAGATTTATTTCTTCGCCATAGTGGCTATTAACGGTACCCCATGCATGTTCGTAAAAAAGTTTCCGATGCTCAAATCCTGCCTTATAAAAAGATGTATATCCAGCGGCTGTTAATGCTCTTTTTATTTCATGGCTTTGAAAGCCTACCCCACCAAGAATACATTTTAGATATTCGCTTCTATGGAAAGGTTCTTGTCTGGAATTCACTTCATCTAAAAACACCGTGCTACTGATTTGTCTTTCAGGGTTCTTAATATTAAGATTTACTGCATCAACTATTGTGCTGAGATTTGTGTCAGGAATTAGATTTGGATTATTGCATAATATCCGCAAAGCCATATCTGGAGTTTGGTTTTCCAGCTCTTTGTTTAAAGTTTCAACTGCGGCCTTCGCAATTGACGTTTCAGTAGAATCATCTTGACCTTTTTTTGGTATAAAAAGCACTCTTGTTTGCAGGCCCTCCATAGACTTATAGAATACTTCATCTTCGTGTTGTGTTTGAAACTGCTCCTTTGTCATATAGATAGAATATGCAACAGCAAAAAAACCCAGCGCCCCATATATTCCGCCGACATAAGAACCAAACGCCTCCCAATTCGACTCTTTTTCTGAAAGCCCAGCATGAAAGATGGCAATATATAAAATTAATGGGGTAATAGCGATGATTATGATTGATAGGACAGTTATCACTTTCTTACATTTAAATCTACAGCTTGATATTAAGGGAAAGTATTGAATATTCATGAATATCTTATAAATTGGTTTTGCATGTATTGTTTTCTTATACGGCAAAAAACAAATCGAAATCCTCCGGGGTGAATCTTTGGATCACTTGTCCTTACCAATCTCCTCCCGGTTAGCCAAACCAACAACCAGAACCACAAGAAGATTCGTATCTATAAACAGACTTCTGCTCATTTTTCTGCTCGGATTTTAACCGATTCAATTTCACCATTTTCAAAAATCTTGACCACTCGGTATTGTCGCTTTGGCTGCATAGGCATAAACGATTTTCCAATTCCGGGTTCTTG
>JAAXXA010000169.1 GCA_013334735.1 Bacteroidota bacterium | reverse complement strand
TAAGGTTGTGCCATCATTTTTATAAACATTTAGTGCAAACAATAAATCAAATTTGAAATCGTAAATTTTCTTTGCAAAATCTACAACGATTGTCTCAATTTTTTCTTTCAACACAAGCCATTGTGGATCTGATTGGTAATAACTTCGCCTTCTGTGTTTTATCCCAAAATAAGTATCTAAAAGCTCAAGAGAACGGAGTTTTGATGCGGGCTCCACTACCCTAATGGCCACCAAATTCAAGAGTAATAAGTTTTTTATTTTATCCAAACCTATTTGAGAAATCAAATCAAAAATGACTTAATGCAAAAATGTGAAATAAACACCCAGAAAATCACAGTGGTCTACGTAAAGCAAATTGTCAAACTTTACCTCTTCAAATAACGAGATTTGTGGAATGGAATTATTAATCACATCTTGGGCAACTAATTTCAAAGAATCCAAATCTTGAAGATTATTTGCAGAACCAATGTGCTTAAATACTACTCGTTTACGATTTCTATAATATAAAACTTGAACAGCGCTCGATTCAGATGCTGTTTTTACAACTCTTATATAGTACATAAATTTGCCTTAGTGCGACAAATTTCTATATTATTTTTTACAATTGGTTGATTTTCAATATTGAATTTTTTTTTAAGGGTGGACAAGTCAGGAGATATGTAATTAGTCCAATCTGAAATGTAAACAGATTTCTTAACAACTATTGCATCGCCGACCTGTCCCGACATGTCGGCATTACCATTGTAAAATATTAAATATCTTTTGAACTATTTTATATTAACAATTGGTATTACAACCCATCTTTAAACGGATCTTTAGTATCTTTTTTTCGTTTACTTTCGTATTTATCGCAATTTATTTCTACTGAAAGTTCCTTTGCAGGCGGTTCAAAATCATCTTTTTTGATACCCAACGATTTGTCGGCATAAACTTTCAACATATATTTAGCCCATATCGGTAAAGCCATGTGCGCGCCCTGCCCGTAAGTAATAGTTCTAAAATGGACACTACGGTCTTCATTCCCCACCCATACACCTGTTACCAGATACGGTGTAACTCCCATAAACCAACCGTCGCTGTTATTTTGTGTAGTACCGGTTTTACCTGCAATAGGGTTTGTAAGTTTGTATGTAGAACGAAGTCGTGCGCCCGTACCGCTTTCCACAACTCCTTTCATAAGCAAAGTCATCAGATATGCTGTTTCTTCACTAACAGCTTCCTGAGTTTTAGGCGTAAAAGATTCTAGTATATTTCCATTTTTATCCTCAATTCTTGTAATAAAAATCGGTTCAATATGAACGCCTTTATTCGCGAATGTGCTGAAAGCGCCTGTCATTTCATATACGCTTAAATCGGGAGTTCCCAAACATATCGAATATACGGGTGTTATTGGGCTTTTAATGCCCATTTTTTGAGCTATTTTAACAACGGCTAAAGGTGAATACCTCTTCATAAGATAAGCTGAAATATAGTTTACAGAATTTGCCAAAGCCCATTTAAGAGTAACCATTTCGCCTTCTCTATCGTCAGATGAGTTTCTTGGTGTCCATTTGGTACCATCAGGCATATCAAATGAAACAGGAACATTAGGCACTTTTGAGCAAGGTGAAAATTCGCCTTCCTGCATGGCAAGCGTATAAAGAAATGGTTTAAAAGTAGAACCAACCTGCCTTCTACCCATACTAACATGATCATATTTAAAATAACGGTAATCAATACCTCCTACATAAGCTCTCACATAGCCTGTTTGAGGCTCAACCGACATAAGACCGGGTTGTAAAAAATATTTATAATATTTGATTGAGTCCATTGGGGTCATAATAGTATCATGAGAGCCTTTGTATGAAAAAACTGTCATGTGAGTAGGTATTTCAAAACTTTTTTTAATCAAAACATCTGAATATCCCTGAGCTTTCAAATTAGCGTATCTCTCGGAACGTTTCATGGATTGATTCATTAGTTTTTTGATATCCTCATCTGTCATTGTCCAATCAAAAGGAGCTCTCTTTACACCTTTCCAATGCTGAAAAAATTGTGGTTGCAGTTCTTTTCCCAAATACTCAAACATTGCATCTTCGGCATATTTTTGCATTTTAGAATTTATCGTAGTATAAATTTTTAAACCATCTTTATAAATATTGTATTGAGTACCATCAGGCTTTTTATGTTTGGCGCACCATTCCGAAAGATAAGTTCTTAAATATTCCCTTAAATAGGTTGCGCGACCTGTATTTTGATCCTGAAGTATGTATTTAGACATATCTATCTTTATTTCTTTCAGAGAATCATATTGTTTTTCATTAATATAGTTATATTTTTTCATTTGATTTAAAACAACTTCTCTGCGCGCGGTGGCACGAGCAGGATTACGCACAGGGTTGTATCTTGTCGGAGCCTGTAACATTCCAACCAGAAGGGCAGCTTCTTCAATTGTAAGTTGAGCTGGTGTTTTATTAAAATAAGTTTTTGTGGCAGATTTAATACCGAACGACTGGCTTCCAAAATCCACGGTGTTCAGGTACATTGCTAATATTTCTTCTTTAGTGTAATTTCTTTCCAGCTTAATTGCTATAATCCATTCTTTAATTTTTCTGAAGAAAATAGAAAAGAAACCGGGATGTTCCTGTCTGGGGAAAAGATTTTTAGCCAATTGCTGAGTAATAGTGCTGCCTCCACCTGCACCACGATTTCCGCCAATTACATTTTTAAATAATACTCTGAATAAACTGCGCATATCTATTCCTGAATGTTCTTCAAAACGTGCATCTTCAGTAGCAATAAGAGCATTCACAATATGAGGAGAAAGTTCACTATAATGACTTATTGAGCGGTTTTCGATATAGTATTTACCTAAAACTACAAGATCGGCAGAGTAAACCTCGGAAGCAAGATTACTTTTGGGATTTTCAAGTTCTTCGAAAGTGGGCATAAACCCAAACCAGCCAATAGAAATAAAAACAAATATAAAAAAAACTAATACACAGGAACAAGCATAAATAATCCAAAAATCGTGGATGTATTTGCTGAAATTATTATTGCTTCCTTTTTTTGTTTCGGTACTCATATAAAAATAAATGGTTATTCGTTAATGGTTATTGGTTATTGGTAATTCGTAATTGATAATTGATAATTCGTAATTCGTAATTGATAATTCGTAATTGATAATTCGTAATTGATAATTCGTAATTGATAATTCGTAATTGATAATTCGTAATTGATAAAATTATTTAATTATTTTTTCTATCCTTACTCCCACGCTCTCAATTCCTTCCAGATTATCAACACGCATGGCTTGTTCAAGTTCAAATGAATAAATACCTTTTTGGTGAAAACGCAAACCTCTTTTTAGCAGGAATCTGCAATCTTTGCGATCGCCAAGTCCCTTACCAAGCCACTTGCCCATATCGTTTGCAAGTAAACAATCAATTGTATCGCGCGAAACCTTTCTGTCGGGACGGATTGTATTCAAGAAAATATATAAATTACAATACTTATAATTTCCACTATTTCTAACATTAATAAAAAAATTGTGATATGAAACAGTATCATCTATTTGTACTTCAAATTTCATTATTTCCGATTTATTCCAGATACCACCCTTAATGTCTTTGAATTTATCATAAACACGATTTTGGTCGCAGGAAACTATCGAAACAGTAATAAAACCAGCTAACAAGAGAATTATAAAACTTTTAATATTGTTCATGTATTTGTATAATTAGTGCCTAAAGTCCGCCGCGGCGGAGGAGTACTTAAAGTGCCTAAAGTTTCAATTCTTTTTTTTATCTTTTCTATTGTCAAAACGAGTAATATCGTCCTGTCCGACAACATTTTCAAAATCAATTTTATTTTCTTCTTCGTGTAGTTTGAGTTCTTCAAGCTGATCGGGTATAATATCTTTTTTATTTTTCTCAATAACATCTTTAACTTTTTCAACAGAAACAGGTATGAAAATATCGGATTCAGATACGTAAGAATACCACATTATTCCTCTGAAAATATCGGTTTTCTGATGTCGTGCATCACCCATTTTTGTTTTAAGAATCACATCGCTATTTGGAAAATCTTTAATAGCATCAACGTAAGAATCATATTCGTAATTTATACAACATTTTAATTTACTGCATTGCCCTGCAAGTTTTTGAGGGTTAAGTGATAATTGTTGTATTCTGGCCGAACCGGTAGAAACAGAATTAAACTGTGTTAGCCATGTAGAACAACACAATTCCCTTCCACAGGAACCGATTCCTCCTAAACGGCTTGATTCCTGACGCACACCTATCTGCCTCATTTCGATACGTATCATAAACTCTTCAGCCATTCTTTTTATAAGTTCCCTGAAATCGACGCGCTCATCGGCTGTATAATAAAAAATTGCCTTGGTTTTGTCGCCCTGAAATTCAACATCGCTTATTTTCATTCCAAGTTTTAGTTCTACTGCAATTTTTCTGGCTTTATACATCGTAATCTGCTCCTGTTCAATAGCAGAGCTCCATTTTTCGATGTCTGTTTGTTTTGCTTTGCGATATACTTTTTTTATATCTTCGGAATCGGGATCCACTTTTTTCTTTCGCATCTGATACCAAACCAGATTTCCGGTAAGAGAAACAACACCTATGTCATGCCCCGGAGATGCTGCTACAGCAACAATATCCCCTATTTCCAAATCAATATAAGGGCTTAGTTTAAAAAAATCTTTTCTACTGTTCTTAAATCTGACTTCAACAAAATTAAAAGTTTTAAAATATTCAGGAGATGGGATATCTTTTAGCCAGTCGTAAACATCTAATTTATTACAGCCATGCTTAAATATTTTTTCTTTTTTGTATGAAAGTTTAGGAAGATTGACGCATCCTCTTGATAAATATTCGCTACTTTTCATAAATAAGGTTTTTATATATCCGACATTTCAAATTTTGGTTATCGGTAAAATAAGTAATCGGTAATCAGTAAATAGACTACCGATTACCAGCTACCGATTACCGATTACCTGTTTGAAAAATGTACAAAATTTTCCGATTTTTAGTATAATGTATAAAAGCGCAAAACATCGCAAATGTCAAATAGGCAACAAAGTTAATAATTTTTGCAGATATACCATTTGTATGTATAATTTTGTCTAATAGCTAATTTATGGCTAATGCCGATGCTACATAAAAATAGGACAATGGAATTGGACCATATTGAATGTGCTATCGGTATTACCTCTTTATTTTTATCAATTCTGTCATTTTTAAAGAGAGGTCTAAAAACAATATTTTGGGGTTGGCATTTCTTTCAATATGGAATATAGCATCATTAAATTCCTTGTTAATCATACTGATATTATTTTTATTAATAAAAGGCGAAAAATCGGAAACAAATTTTAACTCTTCTCCTTCCGATTTGATCAGATCTGTAATACCCATTCCGGTTAGCAAACTTTCTCTGAATATTCTAATAGCATTCAATAAAAAACTTTTATGATTTTCTCTCCCTGTTTTTGAAAATTTTTCAACCCATTCGATTATATCGCTTACAGCATTAACGTAACACTTACGCATCCAATCTCTCAGCAAAATAAAATTGGAATCGTCAAAAGAATTTGATGCAAGCATCAAGGCTTCTTTATAGTTTCCTTCGGCCATACGTACAATTTCATTTGCTCTTTTTGGTGAAATTTCATGCTTTTGAGTAAGAGCATTCATAAGTTCTTTATCCTGAATTCCGGGCAATTTAATAATTTGAGTTCTGGAAAGAATAGTGCTGATTACCTGTTCGTTATTTTCACAAATTAGAATAAAAAGGGTTTTGTCGGGAGGTTCTTCCAGTATTTTAAGCAGTTTTGGGGCTGCTGAATGAAATAACTTTTCGATCATCCATATAATCATTATTTTATATTCCGATTCATAGGATTTTAAACCAAGTGTTTTAATTACTTCATTGCAGTCGTTTGCATTAATTATACCTTGTTTTTGGTCCATTCCAATTGCCTGATACCAATCCCTCAAATTAATATAAGCGTTATTTTTTAATACTACTTTTCTCCAATCTGCAATAAGTGATGTGCTTACCGGAAATTCTTTTGTAGCAGAAAACGGATAGAGAAAGTGTAAATCGGGATGAATAAGTTTTTCGAATTTAACACATGACCGGCATACACCACACGAATCATCTTCTTTCTTGTTTTCGCAACATATATATTGCGAGTATGCAAGCGCAAGGGCAAGTTTACCGGAACCTTCGGGTCCAAGAAAAAGCTGTGCATGGCTTATTCTGTTTTCTTTGACAGAACGAATCAAACGTTTTTTGATTTCCTCCTGTCCTATTATATCACGAAAAAGCATTCTTAATTATAATTTTGTAAAAATCAAAAGTACTAAAAAAACAATTTAATTTTAAAATATTGATTTGTTTAAAAATGTATCTTTGGACATAAAAAATTGGGGAATTCGATTAAAAAAGCGAAACAAGTGTTGATATAGCCACTAAAGCTCAAAAGCACAAAGCTTCAATAAGAAAAATTAAAATATACAACAATAACAACTTAGAGTAACTTAGTGTTCGCCATAAACGAATAATGACTTTGTGGCAAAATTTTGTTTAGCCTTGATTCTCATAAAATATTAATAAAGAGAAATAAAATTAATTAAAACAAAAATGAGTAAACAGAATAAAATCGGTTTATTTTTCGGTTCTTTCAACCCAATACATAT
>JAAXXA010000168.1 GCA_013334735.1 Bacteroidota bacterium | reverse complement strand
CTGAGCTATCGTCAACAGCATTTTGGTCAGATGATACAAACACCGAAGTAGAACAACCCGCAGCTGAAAATACAAAAATTACTTCTGAAACAAAAATAGTAACAACCACTATAAACACAAAAACTGCTGAAACTGAAGCAGAACCGAATGTAAACAATAATGATAATGTAAATGTTGCAACAACTACTACAACTACTACCACCACTAATACTTCAAATACAACCAATACAGTTGAAAATACTGATACTGATAAAAACAGATTTTTTATCATTGCAGGATCGTTTCCAACCGAAGAAAAAGCAGTTGCCGAAGTAAATGCTTTAAATAAAAAAGGATTTAAAGCTGATGTAGTTGGTAAAAATAGTGCAGGTGGATGGAGAATATCATATTATGCTTTTCCTACCAGGGAAGAAGCTTCTAAAGCCCTTGTAAATATTAAAAAATCTACAAACCCTTCTGCATGGATATTTGAAAAGAAATAATATTAAAATGTATTATTAAAAGATGCTCATCAACAAATAAGTAGATGAGCATTTTTTTGCAAGCATAACGAAGAACTTAGCGAAGCGATTTCACGAATACGTTTAAAATAATAAAATAAATGAGTAAAATGGACTTTCCGTGCAAACACTAATTATTGGAAAAATACAGCAAGCCAGACACATTCGGGGTTTTGAGAAGTGGATACTATCCTGTGTTTTTTATTGCATGGGATTAAGATATAATCGCCTTCTTTTAATTCTACAAATTGCGAATTCTCAAATTCAAGTGTAGCATTTCCTTTGAGTAAAATTACCCATTCATTTTCTTTTTGATTATACCAGAAATCTTTTGTGGAATGCTGTCCTGAGGAAACTATACGCTCTATCCGAAAGTTGCTTGATTTAGTAATGACATCAATTATTTCCGGTTCGTGGAGAGCGGGAATTTTATCTATGTCAAAAAAATTGGTTTTATTTAAGGTATTCATTAAATAATACTTCGGTAAAAATTCATATATATCGGATAATCAATGTTCTCTTTATATGTTTCTCGCAAAGACGCTAAGGCGCATAATATTAGAATCCAAATCTTTGCGTTCGCTTGTGGCGAATTGCTACTTTGCGTGATAAAAATATTACCGGACTATTGATTAAAGATATTCTTCAATAATGCCTTTACCTTGTCTCACAATTTCATATTCATCGGTGGTACAATCAATAATAGTAGATGTTTCGATACCTCCAATACCTGCGTCAATTACAATATCTACAAGGTCTTTATAGCGTTCATAAATAAGTTCTGGATTTGTTACAGATTCAATATTTTCATCATCGCCTTTAACAGAAGTACTCATTATAGGGTTTCCAAGTTCATTAACTATCTGGCGGGCTATCATGTTATCGGGGATACGAATACCAACGGTTTTCTTTTTACTTTCGAAAAGCTTTGGTACGTTACTGCTGCTGTTTAAGATATATGTAAATGGACCGGGTAACGATCTTTTCATTAACTTGTAAGTAGTATTACTGATTTGTTTTGTAAAATCAGAGATATGGCTTAGGTCAAAGCAAATAAAAGAGAAATTCGCTTTATCTAGTTTGATTCCTTTAATTTGTGCAATTCGTTCAACAGCTTTATGTTGAAAAATGTCACAACCAATTCCATAAACAGTATCGGTAGGGTAAATTACAATACCACCATCGCGCAGACATTCTACTATCTGGTGTATATGGCGTATATTCGGATTTTCGGGGTAAATTTTTAAAAGCATAAAAATAATATTGAAAAATTTCCAAATACAAAAGTAAAATAAAGTATTACACGTTGTACAATTTTTTAAAAATTTGTTTTTTATAATAAAAAAAGGGAAACCAAACATGATTTCCCTTTTTTTCAATTTGATATACTTTGCACGGTGTAAATTATTACATTTGAGTTTCAGGTATAGGGTATAAGGGTATATGGTATTAATGATCTCCCTTATTCCTTTATACTAAATGCCTATATACCTTTTTGTATTCATAAAATGCTGAAATTTATCCCGTTTTTAGTATAATTCTATTGTAAATCCCAAAAAAGCTTTGTAGTAACATTGTCTCCACCAATTGCAGTAGAAGCATTCTGATAATTTGTTCCATTAAGAGTTTGTTCTAATATAGGATAAGTATATCTTACAGGAAGATCACTTTTAGCTGAAGGAGGAGCTTCTAATAAAGGATAATCAAGCATTCTCCATGATGTCCATGCTTCAAAGCCTCTATTGTATAGAGCGATCCATTTTTGTAAACCAATTTTTTGTTTGTAGGTTCCAAAAGCTGTTGAATAAGCTATACGAGGATCGGCCAGATAAGCATCCGCATCAGCAGTAGCTACACCCCAATAATCCATACTTGCATTAATTGCAGCATTGTAATGAGATTCAGGTGTGCCTCCAACATTAAAACCTCTGGCAGCAGCTTCAGCTAATAAAAATTCCACTTCAGAATAATCTAAAATTGTACCTTCAAAAGTTGGCTGAACAAGCTTGGTTCCAATGTGAGAGTATTTTCTATAGGAATTTGAGCGACCGTATTTGCCTCCAACATAAGCTAATTTTACTATTGTGTCAAATGAAGAAGTGTCAATCTGAGTAAAATAAAATTGCCTTCTTGGGTCATTCAAATTGTTTAAAGAATCAACAAAAGTATTAGCAGCAACAAAGTCGCGTCTTCCACTTGCTATTACATCATTGTAAACAGGGTTTGAATTAGGTTGAGCGCTAAGATAAATTATTCTAGCATTATCGGTATTTGATGTAAAAACACCGGCAGCAGCAGCTTCAACAGTTGTTTGAGCAAGAGCAGCATCTACATCCGATAAAAGTAAACCCATTCTTAATTTTAACGAATTAGCAAATTTTATCCAGCTTGCAACATCTCCCTGATACATATTATCTGCATCGTCAAAACTTCCAAAAGTCGGATCCATATCTGCAATAGCTACATTTAAACGAGAAATCAGATCTGTATAAATTATTATACCTTTATCATATACAGGCAAAACATTATTTATATCTAATGCTCCAAAATAAGGGACATCACCAAATGTTTCAACAAGTATGCTCATGGTAAATACCTTCATAACTTCAACAATAGCCAGCTTGTTCTTTTTAACTGCAGGGCTTGGATCTATTATGAGGTAAGAAGTTGCGGTAATTATTTTTCCTGATTCATCAAAATCTTTCAAAACATCTCTGTAAAGTTTATCCCAATGATTGTCAGGAATAGTCCTGGTTACCAAATCATAGTTAACTTCGTCAACATAAGTAGTTTCTGTCCAATATTGAACAAAAAATCTAAAAACATTATAGTTTACGTTAGTACTAACCATTTGGTCGAAAAGGTTTTTCTGAGCTCCGGTAAACAAGGATTCGCCTGATACTGCTATGGGATCCTTGGTATTTTTGTTATAATCTTCGAGTTTCTTGCAAGAAGAGAAAACAAAAATTACTAATAATATTGTTAATATTTTTTTCATGATTTTTAGTTTAGAAGTTAAGTTTTAAGTTAAAACCAAAATTACGAGTTGACGGTAAGGAACCGGTTGTATAACCCTGTAAGTTTCCTGCGCCTAAGCCAGATTCAGGATCGGCATAAGGCAGATTTTTAAATATTATCCAGGGATTTGATGCAACAACGCTAAGTGAAGCTCCTGTAATAAAACATTTTTTCAACATTGAAGCCGGTAAGCTATATGTTATAGCTACTTCCCTTAATTTTACATAGCTTGCATCATAAACAAATGCTTTGTCAGGCATTGCAGCGTAACCAAATCCATTATAATCCGATGCATCGTATCTTGTTGTATTAACAGAACCATCAAGATTTACGCCTTCATTAATATAACCTCCGCTTGTAGATGCGTATCCTTCGCTTGGAATACCATAACCATCCCCATCATAAGCATTAAAAACAAGAGGATCTCTAACCCCGTTGCCAAGGTCATTTATATAAGATGTTTCTTTATATAATCCTGTTGACATACCATAATACATATCAAGTGAGAAAATATCTCCTCCTTTTTGAATATCAATAAGGAAACTAAATGCCCAGTTTTTATAAGTGAAGGTATTAGATATCCCACCTGTCCAATCGGGGTTTACATTACCTATAATCTGGTCGGAAGTGGCTGTTTTAATATACATGCCGTTGTCAGAATCAACTAATTTATTCCCATTTTCATCATAAGTATAATTTGTACCATACAATACTCCATAAGGCTGTCCAACCTGAGCATTTAAAGTAATTCCGCCCTGGAACGTACCTAATTGCAAATTATCAACACCTTCTAATAATGAAACAACGGTATTTTTGTTTACTGACCAGTTTACATTTGCTTCCCATTTGAAATTTTTGCTTTTTAAGGGCGTAAACATCAAAGATAATTCAATACCTTTATTTTCGATTTCTCCGGCATTGATAACTTTATACGTGTAACCAGTAGATGTAGAAACTGCAAGTGGCAGAATCTGGTCTATTGAATTTGTTTTATATATTGCTAAATCAAATCCCACTCTTCTCCCAAAGAAATACATTTCAAGACCACCTTCAATACTTTTTGTATTTTCTGGTTTTAATTCCGGATTTTTCTTTGTGCCGGCTATTGAGGTAATGGAGCTGTTATAAGGAGTAATAATATTATAATTATCCACTAGCTGATCAAAACTGGCACTATTACCTACCATTGCATAATTTAACCTTACTTTTCCAAACGATAACCATTTTTTATCTTGTAAAAATTTACTAAATATAAAACTTGATGAAATGGAAGGATAATAATAACTGTTATTATCTGCCGGTAGAGTAGAAGACTGATCTCTTCAGGCGGTTAAATCAAGATATAAGAAATTTTTATATCCTAAAGATGCGCTTGCATATATACCGTTAACTCCAACTTGTGATGCTAATTCTTTTGAGAAAGGCAATAAAACATAGCTGTTCTGTAAAGAATAAAGTCCCGGAATTCTTAATCCACCGCTAGTAGATGAAATTAAACGTGTATAAGTTGTCCTTCTTATATTTGTTCCTAATATACCTTTTAGATTAAAATCCTTATTTAAATCTTTATTGAAATTAGCCATTAAATCATAGTTGTACTCGCTGAAAGATATATCTCTTCTGAGGTATCCTGATGATTGATCGTCTTGATTAATACTACCGTCGGCGCCTTCTCCTATTCCAAAAGGAGTTGCAATACTACCAACAGCTCTTCTTTCTTCCTGCAGCTCGTTATATGAATCGCCAGAAACACGACCAAATATATCAAGCCAGCTATTTACTTTATAATTCAGAGAAACATTACCGATAAAACGATTCCTTTTATCATTCTCATAATTTTCATAACGGGTCCAATAATAGTTATCCCAATATATAGGTCCCTGAGTTTCGTCAAATGGGTCAGCCCAGTTCCATGTCATATTTCTTTTTGTATCAAAATATGCTTCTTTTTGAGCCTGAATATCCACATTAGTTTGCATCCACTGGCGGAATGATCCCGTAATGTTATCGCTGTAACCTGTAGAATTTCTGCCCAAACCTTTAGTAGTTGAATAGTTAGCGCTTCCTGTAGCTGTTAGTTTGTCGTTAACTTTCCATGTCCCGTTCATTAAAAGATTATCTTTATTTAACTTACTATTGGGCAACAAACCATTTTCAATAAAATTTGTATATGACAATCTATAAGAACCTGTACCAAAAACATTATCAATGGAAACTGAATTTGTATATGTTACAGGTTTTTCAAAAAAAGTAATAGGACCGTTCTTTGCGGCAACCCAAGGAGTGGCTTTATTATAATTTGGAGATTCAGGATCTACGGCATCCCATTGGAAAACCATAAGGTTTGGATCGAAAGGAGCCCCATAGGAAGCGTCTTCGGTTGTGGGAGCCCAAAGATTACCGGTGCCGTCTGTATTAAAATATGCATCGCCATCATCTCCATAATATTTCCCATATCCTGCACCAAAGTCCAGTTGGTATTTAGGGAAAGTGCTTTTATCAACGAATCCCATTGTGATACCTGAGTTTATAGTTACCCCGATACTACTTTTACTATCAGCGCCTACACCTGTCGTTTTAGCAGTTCCTTTTTTTGTTGTAATCATAACAACGCCGCCAGCTGCGCGTGAACCATAAAGAGCTGTTGCTGCAGATCCTTTTAAAACATTAATTGATTCAATGTCATCAGGATTAATATCTGAAGCTGCATTTCCATAATCATAACCAATGCCTCCTTGCTGTTGGTCTCTTGTATTTGTAATATTGTTATTTACAGGAACTCCGTCAATAACAAATAAAACCTGGTTATCTCCTGTTAATGATTTACTACCGCGTAAGAGAACATTAGTAGATCCTCCCATATTTGTAGTTTTTTTAATCTGAACCCCGGAAACCTTTCCTGATAAAGAATTCATGAAATTTTCAGATTTAACGGTGTTAACCAATTCGCCTTTAACTTCCTGAGTTGAATAACCGAGAGAAGTTTTTTCTCTGGTTATGCCCAGAGCCGTTACAACCATGCCTTCAAGCTGAGTAGCATTAGCTTCTAATGTAACATTAATAACCGTTTGAGTGCCAATTTCAACCTGAAAAGCAGTCATTCCTATGAATGAAAATGTTAGTGTTGTGGCTGTGGCGGGTACAGATATCGAAGGTTCTTACAAATTATCTGTACCCGCCACAGCCAC
>JAAXXA010000737.1 GCA_013334735.1 Bacteroidota bacterium | reverse complement strand
AAACAAAGCCAGAGTTTTGTTGCGGTCAAGAATCAGAAATGCTAAATAAAATGCAAGAAGTATATTGAAAATATGAAGAATAATATTGAAAAGAAAATATGAAGAAGGCTCCATGCCTGAAAATCTGTAATTGAGAGCCAATGAAAGTATTGTAAGCGGATGGTAATTAATGGCAATCGGTTTAGTAAACATATACTCAATGTTTGCAGTAGTAAGTGCTTTAATATATGGGTTTTCGGTAATATAATCAAGATCGTCCCAATTGGTAAATTTATGATGTAATGTAGGGTAATAAATAAAAATGGTAACAATTATAACTACTACAAGTAAAAGGATTTCTTTGTTTTTTTTAACAAAACCAACTTCATTTATTTTGTTATGAGCGGGTTTTAAAGGAATCCTCTTTTTTTGTTGAATGGATTTCTTGCTAGTCTTCATAAATTGATTCTTTGAAAAACAAATTTAATATTTTGATTTGAATCAAAAGTAAAAAAATCAATTAATACCGAAAGCATATATGTAATAGCATAAGAGCAAAATTAACAATTTTACAGTTATTATTATGTTCCTTGGCAAGCAAGGATTAGAGGAGGTTTGCAGATTCTATAAGCGAGAATTTTCTCTGCTTTATAAAATTACCTTGTATATTTTTTCTTTCTTATAATTCCCTGAATAATCGCGAAAATAATTACAATAAAAATGGGAAGACCTGTATTAGTAATTTGAATTAACAATTTATTTTTTGTGATTTTAGTTTTATCGAGTAATCTTAATTTAAGTTCTCTTGACCTGACTTGTATGAGTCCGGAGTCGTCGCAGAGATAATCAATACAATTAAGTAAAAAGTTTTTGTTGCCAAAAGTTTCTTTAGTATATCTGTCATAACCAAGAGGAAGAGGATATTTGTTACCGTTTGAAATTTGAACCTGATTTACGATTATATCACCATCAGAAACAACAATCATTTTATTAGGCGAGCTTGTTTCACGGTAATCAATTTCTTTGTCATTAATTATTTCCGGAGGGATGCGGTTTTTATAAAGAGAAGAAAATTTTCCTTCTAATAAAACTGCAACAGGAAGATCAGGGTTGTTGAAAAGTCTTTCATCCGGGTCTTTGCGCATAATATCAAGGCTAATACTAACAGGTGTATTAAGCACACGAGCATATTTTGAAGTTGTCAAAAGAATTGTTTTAGAAATATTTTTTGATCCCACAGTATCAATGCTGCTAACAAATTCAAATTTTATAACATTCAGATTTTTAACGATAGGATGCGGAGAGTTAACGGGAGGCATTATTAAAGGAAAGAAATACCAAGGCAGGAAACTAAGTTGAGGCTGATTTCCAATATTGCCGGTTTTTACAGGGATTTTAATAGCGTCTAAATCCTGTAAAAGGTCGTAATTAATACGTACTCCATAATTGAAAAGCTGATCCTCTATTCCCAATTTCTGAGCTATACCCATAGTTTCGTTCGAATTACGCAAACTATCCATACTCGCGAATACAGGATCTATCAGCCAAAGTACTTTTCCGCCCTTCATAATAAACTGGTCAATAATAAACTTATCTTTTTCATCAAAAGCTGAATCCGGTTTTGCAATTATTATTGCTTTCAACCCCTGAAGGGCATTTATTTTATGATTGATTGTTACACCTCCAACATTATAATATTCGGAAAGAGATGTAAAAATGTCACCGGTTTCATATTTGTCAAGCTCACCGTGTCCCTCAATAAACGCAATTTTAGGTTTAGCAGAAACGGCTAATTTTTTAATAGTGCTGGCGATATTATATTCCAGCGATTGAATGGAGTTATTAAGCACCGCTTCGGGAGCAGTACCAATTTGCGAATTAAGAAGCTGGATAGGCAATTCGCGTTCTTTGTATGTAGCAATAGCTCCGGGAAAAATAATTTGCTGACTGGAACTTTCGGTAGTTTGAACCTGTATATTTGTCGGCTGGAGCCCTTTAGTAACAAGTTGTTGATAAAGGTTTTTAACTTCTTTTTTATCGGCACTTTCAGAAG
>JAAXXA010000736.1 GCA_013334735.1 Bacteroidota bacterium | reverse complement strand
GGATGCTATTCCGATACTACTAAAACCATAATAATAAACAAAGCGCCCGATATTATTTTAATTCCACGCGATACTATGGGATGTATCCCGTTTACTTTAACTTTTGCAGGAACCTTAGCAGATACAAGTGTTCCTTTTGACTCATGGTTGTGGGATTTTGGTGACGGAACCACTTCATCCGATTTTACTGTAAATCATACTTATTCAAATAAAGGAAATTATCATGTAAATTTTAATATTATGTATGGTGATAGCGCTTGTACAAAAGATACCGTTATAAACATAAAAACTTTTAAGTGGCCTGTTGCAAATTTTATATTTGAACCTGAATATCCTTATCTTCATGGTCCTGTAGTTAATTTTATCAATCAGTCTTCTAATGCTAATTTTTGGCATTGGAATTTTGGTAATGGAGACACATCAATATTAAAAAATCCAGCATATAATTACCAGCAATCGGGCGAATATACAATAACTCTTATTGTTAATAATGAAGCTGAATGTACTGATACCGCTTACAGGAAAATGTATGTTTCACCTGAAGAATTTGTTAAAGTACCGGAAGCTTTTTCTCCTAACGGCGATGGACAAAATGACGAGTTTTATTTATTTTATGCAGGTAATTTTGTTAGTATAGAATTTCGGATTTTTAATCGTTGGGGCGAAATGGTGTTTGAAACAACAGACATAAAACAAGGATGGGACGGGATATTTAAAGGAAAGCCACAAGAAACGGGAGGTTATTCTTATTATGTCAGGGCTAAGACAGCTTCTTCAGAAACACCGGTTTTTATTAAAGGTACGCTTACATTAATAAGATAAACACGACAAAGATATCCTTGGGATAAATGCCGCAATTTTAAGTAAGTTGGCAGTCAACATCAGCAATGAATGCCAACTAAAGGCTTAAGATTGCCAGCTTAAAGATGCGGAAATTTATACCGTTTGTGGTATCGTTTGAACAAAATTATGATGATTACAATAAAAAAAATAATATTATCAGGAAGTATATTGATATGTAGTTATCTTAATGCTCAGGACGTGCATTTTTCGCAATTTTTTAACGCCCCATTATCTATAAACCCTGCCCTTACAGGAAATATTGAAGGGAACATAAGAGCGGTCGTAAATCATAAAAATCAATGGAATAGCATTTCAACACCTTTTGTTACATCATCAGCCTCTTTTGACTCAAAACTTTTTGAAGACAGATTGAAAGGTGATGATATTGGCGTGGGTATCGAAATATTAAATGATAAAGTTGGAGAAGGAGGATTAAGTAATACTCAGGTTATGTTAAATACATCATATCAAAAAAAATTCGGTTTGGTTAACCAACAATCAATTTCAATTGGATTCAAGTATGGTTTTTTTCAGAGAAAAATTGATTTTTCAAAGCTAAGTTTTGCCAATCAATATATAGATGGTGATTTTAACACAAATATTTCAAATGGCGAAAACTCTTTAAAATACAGGATAAGTAATTTTGATCTTAGTACCGGAATTTTGTATAATATTCAAACACAAAATGATATTAAAGTAAATGGAGGAATTTCAGTTTTTCATTTAACACGTCCAAATGAATCATTAACAGGAGGAACAGCAAGGATACCAACTCGATTTTTATTTCATTCAGGATCAATAATTATTGTTAATCAGAATATCATTTTCAAACCAGCTTTCTTATTTATGTCTCAAAATAAGGCAAAGGAAATAAATTTAGGAGGACAGTTTGATCAAACTTTAAACACAACAAAAAACAGCTTTATTACTATAAATTATGGTGCATTTTACAGAATTTCGGATGCAATTATTTTATTAGCCGGAGCAAAATATCAAAATTGGAATGTTTGTTTTACTTATGATATTAATGCTTCAAAGTTGCATCCCGGAAGTAATTACAAAGGTGGATTTGAATTATCAATCATTTATGTCAATAAATTATTACCCGGTAAAAATAAATTACCTGTATGGGTACCGTGTGTAAGACTTTAATTAGAATAAACAATGACATTAAAAAATAAATACAAACTA
>JAAXXA010000735.1 GCA_013334735.1 Bacteroidota bacterium | reverse complement strand
CTGAGCGGAAAATGACACAATAAAAATTATTGGATATAATATAAATTCAGATGGGTTTTTAAAATAAAGCCCCCTACTCTACTTTTATTATCTCAATTTTCTGGCTGGTCTTTTTCCCATCGATATATGTAGAAAATGTAGGCGAATAACCGTATCCATTGAACGACATGCGGGCAGCATCAATTTTTTTTGATAAAAAATAATCATATATCACTTTTGCTCTTTGTGTAGAAAAGCTTTTGTTTTTTTCAGTGCTGCCGGTTTCATCTATATATGCATTTATTTTAATTTTCATAGCAGTATTCAGCGTCATTACGTTTACCATACTATCAAGCTGAGTGTATGAATTTTCTTTTAATGTTGCAAGCCCATCATTAAATATAACTTTATTAAGTATTCCCGTCTTTGAAGTAATAATAATAATTTTGTCCGATTCAGGTTTATATGTCAGTTTGAAAGAATCGTATTTCATAGTGGGATATTTGTTTTGAGCCACGTATTCCATTACAGGTTCTAAATCCACAGGCTTGAGGAAACTTTGAATGGTGGTAATAATCTTTGTATTTTCGTCCAGAAAAATCATAGATGGATACGACATCTTTCCTCCAAGCATTGAACTTGCAAGTTCGTGAGGAGAACGCATTCCATTTGGATTTGGATTTACAAAGGTATATCCATTAAAAATTACAGTATCCTTGCGCTCTGCATTAAGTTTAACTGCATAAAAACTTTCATTCATTTTTTTTGTAATAACAGGATTGCTGAATGTTTCCCTATCAAGCACTTTGCACCATCCGCACCAACTGGTATAAATATCAATAAACATTTTCTTGGGGTTATCTTTATTCAGTTTAACGGCATCTTCAAAACTATACCATTTGATTTTTTCTTCACTCTGACCGGAGACTAAATAGGTTGTGAAAAAGCTTAGAATTAATGTTGTCAGGAGATATTTTTTCATGTTTGTTATTTAATTGGTTAATGGTTAATGGTTATTGGTTAATGGTTAATGGTTAATGGTTAATGGTTAATGGTTAATGGTTAATGGTTAATGGTTAATGGTTAATGGTTAATGAGTTATTGGTTATTGGTTATTCGTAATTCGTAATTTGAAATTCGTAATTTGAAATTCGTAATTGATAATTCGTAATTGATAATTCGTAATTGATAATTGTATTAATCGTTTCCGTGCATCATTTTTACAAGCCATTTCGATATTAAAATAACGATAATACCGAGAGATGAGATAAAAATTGCAATTCCTGCAAAGATAGTCATTGGACCTAGCTTTTCAACAAAAGAAACAAAAATGCCACTTAATAAATTTGCTACAGCGCTGCTTAGAAACCATATTCCCATAAACAAAGATGAATATCTGGCAGGAGCAAGCTTTGTAACCATTGACAATCCTATTGGAGACAAACACAACTCCCCTATCGTATGAAATAAATAAGTGATGATTATCCACCACAAACTTGCTTTAACAGCAATATCTTTTACATCTCCGCCTCTTTGCATAACTGCACCGACCATGAAAAGAAAACCTACAGACAAAGCAATCATTCCTATTCCCATTTTTACAGGGGTTGAGGGGTTTCGTTTGATTTTTGCCAAAGCAACCCATAATGCCGCAAATACAGACCCCAGAAGAACAATAAAAACAGGGTTGATTGCCTGGAACCATGAAGTAGGCATTTCCCATCCGAAAATAGTCTTGTCAACAAAATTATCCGTGTAAAGCGTAAGTGTAGTGCCGGCTTGTTCAAAACCTGTCCAGAAAAAAGTAACAAACAACAATAGAATAACAATAACAATTATTCTGTCTTTTTCTATTTTAGTCAGAGGTCTTTTATCCATATCGGAATTAGCCTTTTGCTTATGAACAGGGTATTTTCCTATTTCTCCTAAAAACCTTTCAGCTGCAATCATATACACAATTAAACCAAGCATCATGGCAAAACCTGCAATCATGAAACCATATCTGAAACCATAAGTTTCGCCGAAATAGCCACATATCAAAGGTGCGAAAATTGCGCCT
>JAAXXA010000734.1 GCA_013334735.1 Bacteroidota bacterium | reverse complement strand
TCGAAGTTCACCGAATAGCCACTCTTCTACACGTCCTGAAAGACGGACGGCTCTGAGTGACTTTTAAAGATTAGTAATAAAACATATCCAATATGAAAATTCAAAACAGTTTCAAAAATATTATTTGAACGATTTTAAAGGAAAATGGATTTTTATCATTAAATTTGTATAATTAAAACATTAATTTATGATAAATCCAGATTGCAAACGGCATCTTATTTTAAAATCAATATTTGTTTTTTTCATTTTATTTGGAATATTGTTTACATTTAAAAATGTCGAAGCTCAAACAAATACTGCTTCCGTTAATATAGGAGATTGTTATATCAGGCAGGACGTGCCTTCGGGAAGTTATAGTAATACCGGATCATCTGAAGGATTTAGCATACAGTGGTATCAACCATGGATGGCAACAAACCATGGCTTAGTTCAATTTACTTTGCCATCGGGCTCATACACTATTACAAAAATTTCACTTTTCCTTTATGCCGGAGGTACTAGTGGAACATTTACTGATTGCAATATTTACAAAAGTAATTCTACTTTTGATGAAGGCAGTGTTAACTGGAGTTCTGCTCCTTCTTATGATGGAACCGTTATAAGTTCTGTTTCTTCTCTGCCTTCTGGAACAACAGAAGGATGGCGAGAGTTTGTGTTAAGAGGTGATGGGGCAACTAATTCCTTAAATAGTTTAACATGGGGATCAACAGCTATGCTGCATATCCGCTTCGCAGCAGAATCAGGTGCAACCAAAAGCTTTTGGTTTTATTCAAAAGAAAATGCAAATACATCTTTGCGTCCTTATATACAAATTACTTATGTCGCCCCACCACCAACTGTTACAACGCAGGCAGTTTCAAGTATCGCTTCAACTACAGCAACCGGCAACGGAACTGTAACTGATAATGGCGGTGCAACAATAACAGAACGTGGTGTGGTTTGGAATACATCAACAGGTCCTACTACTGCTAATAACAAAGCAATTACTTCCGGGAATACAGGCGCGTATAATGCTTCAATAACCGGTTTAACTCTTGGTACATTATATTATGTGAAAGCGTATGCAATTAATTCAAATGGAATCGGTTATGGAAATGAAGTTACTTTTACTACACTTAATATTCCTTCTGTTTCAAATCCCACTGCTACTTCTATTACTACTAATACTGCCATTCTGGGCGCCAATATAACTTCTGATGGAGGTTCTGTAATAACAGCAAGAGGTACCTGTTGGGGAACTTCAGCAAATCCAATATCCAATTGCGTTGCAGAAGGTGGAACTACTACAGGGGTTTTTACACATTCAAGAGCGGGGCTACCTTCAGGTACTCTCATTCATTACAGAGGTTATGCGACAAACAGTGTAGGTACTGCATACTCTTCCGATGCAACTTTTACAACTATTACTCCGGCTATAGTGGATTGGAATAACAGCAATGTGCAGGAAATTACTTTGTCTGCCAATCGTTCCTTTACTTTTACTAATGGCAAGAGCGGAGGTGTTTATTCGCTGTTTATAAAACAAAATTCTACAGGTGGTTGGAATATTACCTGGCCCGCTGATATAAAATGGGCTGGTGGCATAACTCCAACATTTACTACAACAGCAGGCGCTGTTGACCTTGTTAAATTCACACACGACGGTACAAATTATTATGAGAGCGGTCTTATGCTTGATCTTAAATAGAGACTTTTCATAATGTCGCTAAAAAAAATATTGCAAATTTTTAAGACTTAGGATTATCAACGCTTATACTGTTTTTTAATTTTGCATTTTAGATTTTTCATTTTAAAATTTGCACTATATATTTTGATACGATGAGTTTACAACCAGACTCTAAATAGTTGCCAATTAAGATATCCCGCTAAATTGCTCATATAAGCATTTCAGCCTGTCGAAATACAAATTGTAAATTTTTAAGACTTAGGATTATCAACGCTTATACTGTTTTTTAATTTTGCATTTTAGATTTTTCATTTTAAAATTTGCACTATATATTTTGATACGATGAGTTTACAACCAGACTCTAAATAGTTG
>JAAXXA010000167.1 GCA_013334735.1 Bacteroidota bacterium | reverse complement strand
GTTACCACTAATTCGGGATATACTTTTTCTAATTCCTGCGCTATTAAACCTATTTGTTTATCATCTGTAAAATTTTTATCGGGAAAATCTTTTGCTTTCCAATAGTAAGTAACCCCCTGTAATTTCAAAATATTATCAAGCGCGCCAGACAAAGGAGTAATATCTTTTTTGAAGCGAATATCAGAGGAACAGGTAATGGATTGCGAAGCAGTAATAGTACTTGAAGCTCTAATAGTTCCGATAACTTTTAAATTACCACACACTTCTAACTTTTCGGAAGGCGCAGTTGTTCCAATTCCGACATTACCTTGAATAATTGCACCATTGGAAGGGGCATTATTTGTTTGGTAACCTGATCCTACTAATATTCCACCATTAGATTCCACAGTAAATAATCGAGTGCTATTACTAAATAATGATGTCCCCCAATATGAGCCACTTTCGTCAATGCCCAACCCAGCGGAATTATCAAGAGCGCCATTTACATTACCGGTAACTCTTATAAATTCTCCACTTCTAACATTATTGGCACCCATTACTTCTAACCTAATATTTGGCGTTGACATACCTATGCCAACATTTCCATTGTTCAAAATAGTCATGGCATTCGTAAAATTGATTTCATTTCCGACAATACCAATTGGAGAAGTTTTAAAACTTATATTACCGCTTACAAAATCAATTTGGGTTGCATAATCAGGTCTATCATAGTTATATTTGTTAGCTGTAGAAGTAGTTCTAAAGCCATCACCAATTGTTCCGTATCCAGATGAAGATCGTCCAATTGTAACTAGGTGCAATGTTGAATATGAAGAATTACCATCAACATTTATTGTTGGAGTTCCGGCAGTAACAGCAGCTATATTAAGTTTTGCATTTGGGGTTGTTGTTCCGATGCCTACATTGCCATTATCTAAAATTGTTATTGCCTGTGGAGAATTGTTTGTTCCCAAAAAATAAGGTTTACCGTTAATAGCTCTTGATAAACCACCGGTAACAACATTACCATCTGCATACCAACCATGAGCGACCCCGGCTGTTTTAGATTGATTAGCAATAAATTCGACTAAATGATTACCAGCAGTTAAATTATCTGTTTCAAGCGCCGTCAGCTTCCAATTTGGACTGATAGTTCCAATGCCTACATTTCCCAATGAATCAATAATCATTCTTCTAATATTATTGGTGCGGAAGCCAAGTGAATAATTATCTATTGTTCCAATAAAATTTGTACCTGAATTTGTTCCAATGTTTCCGTTTAATTGCCAGCTTGAGCCCGAAGTCAGTAGTTTCCGCCATTGATAAGGTGTTGCTGTAGTATCCCAATAATAATATCCTGATGTTACATCATTTACTGCTACTGTATCATAAACCAACAAACTATTTACAGGATTACTTATCGGAGAAGCAGAAGTTGTGCTTATAAGTGCTATTCTCGGTATCCGTACTCCCTGATTTGTGCTGCTTACATCAAGCATTGCGGAGTTGTTTGCGGCAGCGCCGTTGGTATTGATTGCTACGCCCTGAGAAAAAGAGTGAAAAGTGAATAGTGAATAGTGAATAGTGAAAAAGAGGTATAAGGCACAAGGCATAAGGCACAAGGGGCGCTTGTTTCTTGCGATTAAAGATGTTTTATTTGTTTTCATAGTTATTTAGTTATTAGTTATTAAGTTATTCGTTAAAATTTCATATAGTACAAAGTTGACAAGGCATCCGCCATAGGCGAAGTAATAAGAGAGTCTAACTTGTAGCTTACAGCTTGTAACTTGCAGCTTATGCCTTGTAGCTTGTGCCTTGTAGGTTATGGCTTCTTTGCTTCCATATTTAACAATCGTTTTATTTTTTTGATAAGCCTTTAATTATTGTTTTCAATTCCTTTATTTCAGCTTTCACCTCTATATTTTCAAATTGCAGTTTTTCTATGAATTTTTGCTGTTCTTTGATTTGCTTCTGTTGTTCTTTCATCGCATTAACAAGCACAACAACAATACGGTCATAAGCAATCCCCATAGAGCCTTCTTCTCCTTCTACTAATTCGGAAATTACAAGTTTTACTTCCTGCGCTATAAAACCAAGTTGTATTTTATTGTTTTTATCTTTTTTATGAATGTAACTTACTGGACGAAGGTTCAAAATTTCTTCCAGCCCGTATTGATCCATTGTTTTGATATTTCGCTTGTAGGAGCTGTCCGAACCGGCAACCCACGAACCAGTGCCATCACAGTATGCTCCGCCATTTAATGAAAGCAGATGACCGGGTGAAGCTGTGCCAATGCCTATGTTACCCGTGCTTGTGATACGCATTCTCTCTTGCAAAACATCTGCGTTATCTCTAGTAATAAAGTATAAATCTCCTATTTGTTCTGCAACATTAGAATTACCCCAATTCTGAGTACCGACCATTCCAATAGCAAAAGCCGGTTTTGAAACACCTGTACCAGTAGTCATTCTACCAATTAAAATAGGATCATAACCATTTGGTTTAGAATTAGTAATAGTAACTGCCTGGGGCGGTTCTATTGTCCCTCCCCAATTATGATTCGACGATATCCAGTAGCAGCCGGATGTTTTGGACGTTTCTAAAGTTGAAACAGGAGATATCGTCCCAACGCCGACTTTACCTGCACTTGTATAAACCAAAGTACTGTCTTTTGTAATATTTATATCATTTGAAATTCTAAACAGTTCATTTATCAAGCCTTTGCCTTCCATATTTAGCAGTGAAACCGGACTTGTTGTCCCGATGCCGACTTTACTATCCGAACTTACTACAAGGATATCAATTGCAGCAGGAATAGTAGGATATCTTATTATGACAATACCGGAACCGCCATTGCCACCGGAACCAGAAGTATTACCTGCACCTCCGCCACCGCCACCGGTATTATTTGTTCCGCTAGTAGCATTTCCTGTTGGCCCGCTTCCTGCCCCACCTCCACCTGAACCACCTGCCCCCGGAGATGCACCTTGGAAAGTTCCGCCACCGCCGCCACCGCCACCATAAACGACAACAGAACCGGAAATAGAATATGAAATGCCATCACCTCCCTTACCAGATTGTGAGCTCGAACCATTTGCACCGGCAGCTCCGGCACCACCGCCACCACCAGCAGGATATGGATTCGTGATGTTATTATTTCCACCTTGAAAGCCTTGTCCTGTCGTTCCACTCCCACCAGTATATGAATTGCTGGAAGCCGGTGCTCCTGAACCGGATCCCCCCGATGAACCAATACTTGCAACTGTTCCACCGCCACCGCCAATTGCGGTTATCGTAGAGAACATCGAACTGTATCCATTTGCACCTGCTCCGGTAGAACCAGATCCTCCAGCTCCAACAGTAACAACATATTGTTGAGATGTAACAACAACCGATGTATTATATACAACTCCACCAGCTCCACCAGGTCCACCTCCGTTAGCTCCAGCAGAGCCACCACCACCACCACCAACTACAAGAACTTCAACAGCCCCTAAAATACTTGGAGTAAAGGTTCCTGAAGTTGTAAAGGTATGAATGGTATAACCATCACTATATGTAATCGTTCCACCAGTGGCAGAAAATGTAGCAGGTGTTGTTTTTACATGTAAAGGACCTCTTGGACTTGTCGTTCCAATGCCAACATTACCGTTTCCTAATACTCTTATTTTTTCGGTAGCAGAACCGGCATTATCTGCAACAGTAAAGAATGCTAAATCCGTTTGCCTGTGGCTTGGAGTTACTCCAACATGTTGGGCAAATATACCGGCTGCATCATTAGTCCACGTTGTTCCCCCTGATTGGGAAAAAGCTATACCTGACCACATATTTGCAGTATTTCCGGTATTTGCAATCATTAAACCAATAGCTGCATCAGATGGCTGAGAAGAGGTAGCTGTATTTAAAAAAGAATTTACCTGTTTATAATTTGGGCTTGTTGTCCCGATACCGACATTGCCACCTGATGTAATTCTCGCCCACTCAGTGTTATTAGTTTTAAAAACAAAATCTTTATTATCAGTTGTACCAATAAAGTTTGTTCCTGTTGTTGTTCCAGAATTACCTGTTAACTGCCATCCTGTGCCGGAAGTCAGTAGTTTCCGCCATTGGTCTGGTGTTGCAGTGGTATCCCAATAATAAAATCCTGCAGTAGTAATATCGCCTGATGGTATTGAATCAAATACTAATAAACTGTTTACAGGATTTTGTATAGTTGTTACGTCTGTTGTACATAATAATTTCACTCTCGGTATTCGCATTCCCTGATTGGTGGAGCTTATATCAAGCATTGCCGAGTTATCAGCAGCGGCGCCTGTAGTGTTGATTGCTGCACCTCCATTCTGTGCGTGAGAGTTAAAAGTTTGTAAAGTTATAAAGGGAAAAGTAAAAAGAAGGCACAAGGCATAAGGCATAAGGCACAAGGGATATGTTTTTTTTGTTTTCATTGTTATTAGTTATTGGTTAATGATGTTCGGGAATCGGTACTCGGTAAAATTCGTTCGCCGCGGCGAATTAATAATTTCTATGTAACCCTGATATTTCTTTTATCCTAAAAATTTGTTCCAAAATTTAATGTATGATTAAAAAATTCTTCATTTCCATTTGTCATTAATGTATTATTCTCCGAATTATAAGAAGCTTTAACCCAAGCAGCAGAACGAGTAATATTAGAAATGCGGATCTCATCTAATTTCCCATCTAAATAATTGTGCGATCTTGAATAATCGCCAAGTTCGTGTTCGTTAGGTGTTGCATCTGTAATTGTGCAAACATTATCTGTACTTCCAACCTGCATTCCATTCAAATAAAGAATAGCTTCATTTGTTTTGAATGTTCCTAATAAGTGATACCATGTGTTTATGTTAATAGTATTGACAGCAGAATAAATATTAAATTGATACCCCCCACCGTCATAACCTCCAAAAGCAATAACGCTACTACTCAAATAAAATCTTATTTCGGGCGCATCGCTTTTATCATAAACCCATAAATATTGTACTTTGTTATTAACATCTAATTTAAACCAAAGGCTGATAGTTCCTGAAGCGCCGGCTACACCACCAAACATTGCGGATGCGGATAGATTTACAAGATCATTGGAGCCATCAAACTCCTGTCCTTTGGCAATCTGCCCTGTAGCTTCTATAGGTTCATTCGCTCCTAATTTTGTTGCATTGTTGTGATTGGAAGTGGCGTCTGTGATTGTTGAAGTTGTGGCATTTTTTAAATGCTGAACCATCTTGAAATTACTATCCCAAACATTCTCAGGGTCTGCCCCGTCAACGGCGTCCGATTTGCCATAATACATGTAAATTTCCGTATTAACAGTACCTGAAACAAAAGGACATTTCACCCAATATTCGGCTAAACTATTAGTTTTATCGTGCCTTTCCCTTTCATATTTTAAAGGAGTTATTCCATCACAATTTGTAAAACGAATATCATATCCGTCGGGGCGGGCTTTGTTAAAATCAAAATTAGTATTTGAAAGTGATACAAGCGCAGGAAAATCGGTAAGATCGGCATCAACTTTAGTTTGATCAATAGTGAACTTTTTGCGATACTGCCAACCGGTTAACCATTGGGTTGTATTATTAGTTTCCTCATTTCCAAATGTCAATAACGAATTAATTTCCGAATTATAAGACGCTTTAATCCAAGCGGCGGAGCGGGCAGTATTGGAAATAATAAATTCATCAACGATACCATTAAGATAGAAAGCAGAAAGAAATCCGGGATAACCGGCAGTTTTTCCAATAATAAATGAATTGGAATTTCCCAAAGTTTTACTTGAAAATGAAGCATTATTAACCTCAGTACCATTATCATATTGCCTGACATAAGAACCATCGTAAGTTTGAACTATGTGATGCCAGGAACCTGTCCCAATGTTATGAGTAACACGAGTTTCAAACGACGTAACATCCGACCAGCTGCCACAAGTTCCAAAGCTGCTGGTACTTGAGCCAGTGTACATCTGATAGTTAGAATTAGCTGGAGGAGGATAGGCAAATGATTGCTGGCTCCAAGGACCTCCGTAATCATTTGTAATAATGTTTAACTTAATCCAAACTGAAAAAGTAAATTGAGTATAATTAGTAACTAAATTTCCGCAATCAATATAGTCATCGCTTCCATCAAAATCTAATCCTTTCCCTATTTTAGCGTCCACTATATCACCAGAAGTCATTGAACCCTGAGAAGTTCCGTGATAGGTATTAACTGTGCTATTTTGAATTTGAGGAGCAACCCCTGAAGGGTCTTGATTCAAATGATAAACCGCCTTAAAGTTGGCATCCCATACATTAGTGGGCTCTGCTCCATCTGTTGCGTCCGATTTACCATAATACATATAAATATCAGTATTAACAGTTCCCGAAACTGAATGAACTTTTACCCAATATTCCGCTACACTATTTGTTTGATCGTGTCTTTCCCTTTCATATTTTAAAAGAGTAGTTCCATCTGAAGAAGTAAAACGTATATCATATCCGTCGGGGCGGGTTTTATTGAAATTAAAATTTGAACTTGAAAGTGAAATAAGTACAGGAAAATTAGTCAGATCGGCATCAACTTTTGTTTGATCAACAGTAATTTTTTTACGATACTGCCACCCCGTTAAACATTGGGCGGTAGGCGGCATCATACAACAAGCCTTTACCGGTAGATATCCGGTTGTTTTTGTATAGTTGGCGAAGAAAACCCGCGTGAATGAGTTTAACTCCGATTTGACAGGTGAAGATGCTG
>JAAXXA010000166.1 GCA_013334735.1 Bacteroidota bacterium | reverse complement strand
GATACTTTAAGGCATTACGATCCGGCAAAGGTTACAACTTTAGGTTTTTCAGGAACCACTTACAAATACCTTTACGCGCGATTTGAACCTAAAGCCCCGGGGTATATACAATCACTCGTATTTACTTTGTACGGTACTAGCGACTCGGCTACCGCAATAATACATTTATTCGGACATGAAGCAGGCACGTCATTTCCTCAATTTAAGCAGGAATTGATAACGCCCATTACAATTCACAAAACAGTTTCGGGCAAGGAAAGAGTAACTGTTACACTTCCCACCCCTGTATGGGTTGATAATAATCAATTTTTTATAGAAATTGAAAATATATCAGCCAACTGTAAGCTCTTATACGACAACACTAACTTAAACCCAAGCTGTAGCTCTACTTCGGGGGGAAATTATTATTTTATGTTCATGGAAAACGCAAGTGGTAATCTTTATTATAACACTAAGGCTTTTGCCATTGACGTTGTAATGAACTACCCTGAAATTTCATCTCCCGAATACTTTAGTCAGCTTGATTCTACTAATATGGGAACATCTTCTTTATCGGGAGGAAGCGGCTCATGGGGAGATTATAATGACGACGGATATGAAGACCTTTTGGTAAGTGGAAAATTATTTAAGAATAATGGCAATGGAACTTTTACCGATGTATCAACAATTTCAGGTCTTTTAAATAATTTCTCTTTTGCAAATTTATTTCTTGACATGAATAACGATGGGAATCTTGATATTATTTTTCTTAAAGATACGAGTTATTTATATGTTAATGATGGCGCAGGACATTTCACAGGACAAACGGCTCATGGCATACCTGCATTAACAGGTTCTTTGTGTGGTTTCAGCGCTGCAGATATAAATTTCGACAAATACCCCGATCTTTACGTTGTCCAAATGTTAAGCGGTTCATACCCTGATGAAATTTCAATGCCTAATTATTTGCTGATTAATGACGGTAATCTTGGATTTATTGATTCAACAGTTATGATGAATCCTAATCATTTGCCTGATAGAATGACCCGCGCTTGTGCATTTGTTGATTTTAATAATGACGGCAATATGGATATTTACGATGCTAATTACAGGCTACAGAGAAATGAGCTATATAGAAATAACGGAGATGGTACATTTAAAAATATTATAGATTCTACAAACATTGACCCTATATGGCAAATCGGCAGCGAGTATCCTTATGCAAGCCATGGTACCGGTTGCGATTGGGGTGATTATGATAACGATGGAGATATGGATTTATTACAACCCAATTTATGTCATCCACAAAACTTCTTAGGGGGACAATCTCCTACAACCGTTTACAGAAACGATGGGCTTCCTTATACCTTTACCGATACAAGAGGAAATTCTGGAAATTATAACGTAGGTGTAAATGGTATTGAATACGAAGAAACTCATTCAGGAGGCGCATGGGGCGATATAAATAATGACGGACTCTTGGATTTTGTTATAACAACTTATTATGGCTGCAGGTACATCGACGTGTATGTACAAAAAACAGATCATACTTTTGAATTAAAAACATTTGACTTTGGAATACAGGAAGTAGTTACCGGCGAGGATGTTTCGTGGGTTGATTACGATAACGACGGACAGCTTGATTTGTCTATTGCTTTTAACGCTAATGTACTATATTTTTATAAAAATAAATTTATTGATTACAATAATAATTATGTTGAAATTGATTTGGAAAGTACAACAGGTAATCATTTCGCAATAGGAGGCAGAGCAAAAGTGTATGCAGGAGGGAATATTTATATGCAGGATGTTACGGCAGGAAGAGGACATTTTTCTCAGAAACCAAGTCGTTTACATTTCGGTTTAGGCGCTTCATCATCTATTGATTCTATTGTTGTTAGGTGGCCTAATGCAAATCATACTACCGAAGCATTCACAAACTTACAATCCAATAAAATATACAAGCTTAAAGAAGGCGGTGAAATACAAATTGGAGTGAATGATTACAACGATTTTTCAAACAACATTACTGTTTTTCCAAATCCTTTTAAAGAAAGTGTTACAATCAGTTATAAATTGAATAAAGGAGAAAATGTAAATGTTGAAATATTTTCGATAACAGGGCAAAAGATTAAAACTCTTTCTAACAATTATCAAAGCGAAGGAACACATTCTTTGGTATGGAACGGAACTGATAATAACAATAACAAACTACCTTTGGGATTTTATTTTTACCGCATTAGTACAGGCGAATTTAATCACTCTGGGAAATTGATACTGGCAAATTAAAAAATTACGAATTACGAATTAAAAATTACTAATTACGCAAATTATAATTGAAACCAGATGGAATTCCTCAACTTCATTAGCCCTGTTTTTATTACATTTATAAAGCCTAAGTTACTTAAGAAGGACGAAATTGTTAATAACTTTAATAAAATTGGTGAAAACTACGCGGGTTTTACAGGTGTATTGGATAATATATTTCCTATTTTTACCAAAATTAAATAAACATAAATTTTCTAACCTAAACTTAAAATTATGAACAAATCAGAATTGGTAGATGCAATTGCAAAAGATACAAAATTAACAAAAGTAGATTCAGCAAAAGCATTACAAGCAACTATTAGTGCAATTACTAAATCACTGAAAAAAGGTGACAGAGTCGCTTTAATAGGATTTGGAACTTTTTCAGTAGCTAAAAGAGCTGCAAGAACTGGTAGAAATCCTCAAACAGGAAAAGCAATAAAAATTGCTGCAAAGAAAGTAGCAAAATTTAAAGCAGGCGCTGCTCTATCAAAATCAGTTAAGTAAGACTATACATTTTAATTGAAAAAAGAGGCTGTCTCAAAAATGAGATAGTCTCTTTTTTTTGTTAATAAAAATTTAAAGAAAAGTAACAACATTTTAGTAACAATGTTGTTACAATTTTTCACAAAAATAAGTTTTTCGGTTATAACCGAAAAACTTATTAAAAAAATAGATTTATTTGGTTATGTGGAGCTAACCTGAAGTTGATACAAATAAAAACCGTTTTAAAGAGATATGGATGGAGTTTAAAGTGTATTAGAAATCAGGATTATGCCAGCAACTTCTCCAATTTCATTTTCCATTTTTCCCAATCCTTCATTTCCTTAGTTTGCAAGTCAATGAATTTTTGGGTGTGGTCGTGATGAATTAAATGACATAACTCATGAATTATAACATATTCGATGCAAGCCCTTGGTGCTTTAATTAACTCAGGATTCAAAATGATCTTCCCTTTTGGTGTGCAACTTCCCCAGCGGGTAAGCATTTCTCTTAACACGATGCTTGAAGGTTCAATTTTGTGTTTCTTAAATTTATCAATGAGCGGTTGTGCTATTGCATGTAACTTTGTTTTTGCATTTCGCAAATACCATTCGCAAACTAATTGTTTTGTTCTTGTTTTATCTGTTATTGATACTTCAATAAATTTTCCTTTCAGCTTTACCGATTCAATTTTGCAATGAACAATTTTCAAACGGTATTGCCTGCCGAGATACAAATGTGTTTCTCCTCCTACATATTTTCTTGCCGGAGTTTTCGGATGAAAAGAAAGAAAGAAACTTTGTTGCCGAATTATCCAAGGGGCTTTCTTTCTTATTTTTTCCTTCACTTTTTCTAAAGTAGTATCAATAGGGGCTTTTACCAAAACATTTAAGTCTGATGTAACAGTTATACCTAAAGATTTCCGGTTGGAATATTCCAGACGAAAATTAATTTGTTTTGTACCAAATTGAATTGCTTCTGACATCACTTGTATTTTATTTTAGCAACCTCAATACATTTATTTGCAATTTCATCCATTTCTCCAAAAGAAAGATTAATGTGGTATTTGTCTCTTACTTCATCAATAAAATAATCCCCTATTTCTATTTGTAATTTTCCTGTAATGTTTGTTTTGTATTGCCAGTCAATAATAGGTTTACCGTTATCTAAAACAGCATCTCGAATCATTTCATCAATATTCAATGCTGCCTGTGTTGAAATTTCTTTTTTGACTATATTATCCTGCATTTTTTCATTCAACGATTCTATACTCAAACCATAAAATGCTTTAGCTGCATCATTATCATTCAATGTCTCAGGAATATCGCTATCAGTATGTGTTAACACATTATTCATAATTTCCTGAACCTTGTTTAAGTATTGTGCTTCGTTGATTCTTTTTGCTTCGTAATCAGCAATAGTTTCTTTAAGCATCTGCGAAAACTTTTTGTAAAATGCAGGATCTTCATCCATTTTTTCTGAAATATGTTTTGAAGTTCTGCTTGCAATCTTATCTGCCTTCGCTGCTTTGCCTATGGTGTTTTCTACTTCCTGCTGAAATTTTTCTTTATCAAAAATGTTTACTAACTCCGTAATAGTTTCCACTTTCTCGGTGGTGATATGTGTGTCTATCAATTTTTGAATTTGTCCTTCGTATTGTTTATAGTCAATTAAATCGGAGTATCTTTCAACTACTGCCAAACGAAGTTTTAAAAACATTGTCAAGTCTTCTTTGTAGCGTTTAATTGTTTTTTCTTCTACCTCTTTGTAAAACTGAATAGATGAAAATGATAGCTTCAAACCTTTTGCAAATGCAGCTAGTTTGTCGTAAAACAAAACTCTTATCGCTTCATCTTTCAGCAACAATTGATATGCTTCTGCATCCCTTTTATTTGTAACAGTTTTGAAAATATCCCACAACTCCGAATGTTTCTGAGGTAACTTTTTTATTTCATCATTTATGTTTGTAAGAGTTCCAATTAAATCATCATTGTCAAAATCTTCAAACGATGAATACATTTCCAAAGCATCATCCAAATTTTCAATCACTCCATAATAGTCTATAATGTATCCAAATTCTTTGTCGGGATAAATACGATTAACTCTAGCAATCGCTTGTAAAAGCTTATGTCCTTGTAAATTTCTGGTGAGATACAGGATTGTGTTTTTAGGTTCGTCAAACCCTGTAAGCAGTTTGTCCACTACAATAATAATTTCAAGTTCTTTTTGATTTTTGAAACGGTTTATGATATTCTTCTGATAGGTTTTAGCATTGCCATGCTCATCCATCATTTTTTTCCAAAATTGATTTTCTTTTTCGGTAGATTTTTCATTAGCGCTGTCTTCGCCTTCTCTTTCATCAATGGACGATATTAATACTTCGCTATTTACTATCCCTATTTCGTCTAAAAACTCTTTATATCGAATGGCGTTTACTTTTCTATCGCAAACTAATTGAGCCTTGAAAGGCGTTCCTTGCCAATTGTCCCTAAAGTGCAAACTTATATTCCATGCAATTGCATAAATTTTTTGTTCTGCACCGTTCAACTGGTCTGCCCTGCTGAATTTTTTTTTCAAATCTGCTTTCTGATATTCAGTTAGCGGTTCGGAGATCATTCCAAAAAAAGTGTCTATCGGGCTTTCATTAACAGTTTGTTTTGCCACTCTGCCTTCATACAAAAGAGGAACAACTACTTTGTCTTTCACCGCCTGATCAACGGTATAAGCATCAATGATACCGCCGAATTTCGCAGCCGTGCTTTTATCTTTTTTAAAAAGCGGTGTTCCGGTCATGGCAATGAAACAAGCATTGGGCAATGTTTTTTGCATTTCAATATTGAAAGTTCCGTGCTGTGTGCGGTGCCCTTCATCTACTAATACAAAAATGTCGTGACTCTCTAAAGGCTTGCTTATTTTTTTCATGGCAGCCACAAACTTATTGATAATGGTGGTAACTACCGAATCACTGTTGCTTTCTAAAAGTTCAACCAATCTTTGCCCTGTTGTAGCATTTTCAACAAACTTTCCGCACTTGCGAAAGGTTTTAGTTATCTGGTCGTCCAGATCAGTTCTGTCAGTTACCAAAACAATTTTGGGATTGCGTATTGATTTTTCTAATGCAATGGCTTGTGCGAGCATTACCATTGTCAATGATTTTCCGCTGCCCTGCGTATGCCATATCACTCCGCCTTTTCGCCTTCTTCCTGCCTGTCCGACAGACAAGCCCTCAATTTGAAGGATTCGTTGCATAGATTTTTTGATTGCAAAAAATTGTTGGTATCTGGCAATCTTTTTTTCTCCGTTATCGAACAGTATGAAATTGAAAATAATATCCATCAGTCGTTCCGGTCTGCATAAGCCATATAAATATTCATCCTGAACAGTTGGTAAAATGTTTTCTTTTTCCAAATCATCAAAATATTGCCGTACATATTTAAAGCGTTCTGAAAATAATTTATCTTTCTGCTCAGTATTTAGCGGCGTATTTTTTAAGAGTGATAAATTATGAATTGGATATGATAAGTCCGGGCTTTCATTTATAATTTTTAATTCATCATTTATAATTTCTTTTTCTTCCCACTTTGCCCAAAACTTTTCAGGTGTTGCATTGGTGGCATACGCTGCTTCCTGGGTAGCCACACTCAATATTAGCTGTGCATATACATACAAGGCACGGATGCCGTCTTCCTGCTGGCTACGTAAGTGCTGACTGATTGCCTGAGATAAGGGTTCTTTCATATCAGGTCGTTTGCACTCAATCACACATAAGGGAATACCATTCACGAACAACACCAGATCAGGGCGGTAATGTTCTTTGCTGGCGCTTCGCATAACGCTGTATTCTTCGGTTACATGAAATACATTGTTATCAATGTTTTTCCAGTCAATATATTGAAGTGTTATACTTTTTTTATCTCCGTCGAAACTTTGTTCAAAAGCTTTTCCTAAAGTAATAAGGTT
>JAAXXA010000733.1 GCA_013334735.1 Bacteroidota bacterium | reverse complement strand
ATAAAAATGCTGCTACACGTAAGAGAATCAAAAATGCATTGCTTGGGTCGTTAGGAGGATTTGCATTAGCCGCAATTACGACAAACATTATATACATGACTAAATAAAAAAAGTCCCTTTTAGAGGGACTTTTTAAAAAAGATTACTTTTCTATTCTCATCTTATAGAATGAGCGCCATACAAACACTAATGCAATGGCGAAAAATACCAATCCAGCATAAGGAGCAATATCTCTAAAGCTTTCAGAAATTGCAATTTCCATTGCTAACAAACCAAATAAAGTAGTAAATTTAATAACAGGGTTTAAAGCAACCGAGGATGTATCTTTAAATGGATCTCCCACTGTATCACCTACAACACAAGCATCATGTAAAGGGGTTCCTTTTTCTCTTAAATCAACCTCTACTACCTTTTTAGCATTATCCCAACAACCACCGGCATTAGCCATAAAAATTGCTTGAAATAAACCAAATACTGCTATTGATATTAAATAACTTACAAATAATGCAACAGCGTTATTGCCTCCAATACCTGAAGGAGAGGAAAGACATGCAAAAGCCAATGCAAAGAAGAAAATACCTATAAATATATTAAACATTCCTTTTTGTGCATATTGAGTACAAATCTTAACTACCTCAATAGACTTTTCGGTATCTGCTTTTTTAGGAGCATTGGGATCAAGGTTGATATTCTTTTTAATATATTCCACAGCTCTATATGCTCCGGTTGTAACAGCCTGCATAGAAGCACCTGTAAACCAATAAATTACAGATCCGCCAAGAATAAATCCTAAAATTGTATATGGATTTAATAAGTTAAGGATTGATTCTGGTTCAACACCCAATGTTTTTTTAATCATAAGAATTAAAGAAAAAATCATTGTAGTAGCACCAACAACAGCTGTACCTATTAAAACAGGTTTTGCAGTAGCTTTAAATGTATTACCGGCACCATCGTTAGCTTCCAGGTAATATTTTGATTTTTCCCAATCAGGTTTAAAACCAAAATCTCTTTCAATTTCCACAGAAGCTGTTTGCTTATCATCTTCTATTAATGACAGTTCATAAACAGACTGAGCATTATCGGTAACAGGACCATAACTGTCAACTGCTATTGTAACAGGTCCCATTCCAAGCATACCAAAAGCAACCAAACCAAAAGCAAAAACAGATGGATAAACCATTAATTCATTTAATCCAAATGTACTGGCGTAATATGCAGCAAACATTAATACAAAAAACACCATTCCTTTCCAAAAAGCGCTAAAGTTACCTGCTACCAAACCCGAAAGGATAACCAATGAAGGACCGCCTTCACGTCCGGCACTCACAACTTCTTGAACATGAGTTGACTTAGGAGAAGTAAATATTTTTGTAAATTCAGGAATAACAGCTGCTCCTAAAGTACCACAACTAATTATAGTTGAAAGTATCCACCACATATCTGTATTTCCATTTAAATCCGGAATCAAAATATTACTTGCTACAAAAGTAACTATAATTGAAAGTAATGAAGTTATCCACACTAAATGCGTTAATGGAGCTTCAAAATCAAGATCTTCTTTTCCTCGATATAATGCATTACTTATAAAACCATTAATCCAAAAAGCTACTACAGAAGTAATAATCATTAATATACGCATAACGAATATCCAAACTAATAGTTCTACCTGCAAGAAAGATGTTAGCGCTTCATCCATTCCTAATGCTATTCCACCAACTGCTAATAAAATAAATGATATTAAAGCAACTCCTGTAACACCATAAGTTTCAAATCCGTCTGCGGTCGGGCCAACTGAATCGCCTGCATTATCGCCTGTACAATCAGCAATTACACCGGGATTACGAGGATCGTCTTCTCCTATTTTGAAAACAACTTTCATTAAATCTGAACCAATATCAGCAATTTTTGTGAAAATTCCACCCGCGATACGAAGAGCTGATGCACCTAATGATTCACCTATTGCAAAACCAATAAAACAAGCTCCTGCCAAATTTCCAGGCATAAATAATAATATGATAAGCATCATTATTAATTCA
>JAAXXA010000165.1 GCA_013334735.1 Bacteroidota bacterium | reverse complement strand
GTTAGTAGGCTATAAAATACTTATAACATAATAAGATGCCGGAGGCATCGTAGGTTTATAAAAACATTAATGATATAACAACCTGCGACCTCTGCGAGGTCGAACAAATAGAGATGAAAGAATTTTTTATAAACGTATGAACCCTCTGGGTTCAATTATTTAAGGAAATTAGATGCTGGAAACATATTACTGTTATGTTAAATGTATGATGTCTGATATAAGCTGTAAAATGTTAAGAAAAATCATCATGTTTGGAAATCGTTAAAGCGTCAATTAATACTTGACATAATAATAGGTTAAAAAATAAATTATATTATAAGTGAATATTCTATTATGAATTACATTATTCTGATTTTCGAATCCACACACAAAGTGTTAAAGGCAGATAAAATTCTTATGGAAAATAAAATCAAATTTGATATTATTCCCACACCTAAAGAAATATCATCCGATTGCGGTATGTCAATCAGAATAAATCCTTCTTTTGCAGATATGAACTTTGTTCAAACATTACTTAAAGATGCTAAAATTGATTTTACTATTTACGAAAAAGAAATAAAATGATTCCTTTTGATCTTTTAAGTACTGTTGTATATGGAGGTTGCTCTGCCAAGCTTCCTGCCAATGAGTTAAGTAAAGCATTATCCGGTTTGCCTAAAACACCTCACAAAAATTTGTTAGTTGATATTGAAACTCACGATGATGCAGGTGTATATAAAATTAATGATGAAGTTGCACTTATACAAACAACAGATTTTTTCCCGCCCGTTTGTTCCGATGCTTATGAATTTGGACAAATTGCTGCTGCAAATGCTTTAAGCGATGTTTATGCAATGGGTGGCGAAGTAATTACTGCATTAAATATTGTTATGTTTCCTGCAAAAGTTCCGCTCGAAATTTTAAAAGAAATTTTAAAAGGCGGTACTGATAAAGTTATTGAAGCAGGAGGGGTTATTATTGGCGGTCATACTATTGTGGATGATGTCCCAAAATATGGCTTAGCTGTTACCGGAACAATACATCCTGAAAAAATTATTACTAATTCTGCAGCAAAACCGGGAGATATTTTAATTCTTACAAAACCAATAGGCGCGAGTATTATAATGGCTGGTAAAAGATTAGGTGAAGTTAATGAAGAAAATTACAAAATAGTTTTAAACAGCATGAAGCAGCTAAATAAGGAGGCTTCAGGAATAATGCAAAAGTATAATGTGAAATGCGCTACTGATATTACAGGCTTTGGATTGCTTGGTCATGCTATGAAAATGGCTTTAGGCAGTGATGTTACATTAAAAATAAATTCAAATCAGGTACCCTTTTTTAATGGCGTTATTGATTTAATTGAAATGGGTTGCATTCCCGGAGCATGCTTTCGTAATTTGGAATATGTTGAAAATTTTTGCTCTTTTGAAAATTCATTAAGCTATAATAATAAAATGATACTTTTGGATGCGCAGACTTCGGGAGGATTATTAATTTGCTGTACTAAAAATAAAATTAACGATATAATACGAGAACTTAAAAACTCAGGTTATGAAAATACTGCTGTTATCGGGGAGGTTCTTGAAAAAGAAAAATCATTGATAAATATTTATTAATGTTTGTCATTAATGTAAATGTTTTATTATTCTCCCCTGCGAACGTATATTGATTAACGATTCATAATAATGTTTAAAAAAATATTCAAGTCAGAATTTTTGAAGAATGTGCTTACTCTAATGACGGGAACCGGCATTGCGCAGGCTGTTCCAATACTTATTTCGCCAATACTTACACGAATGTATTCTCCTGATCAATTTGGAATGTTCGCACTTTTTATGTCAATCGCGGGAAGTATTGCAATAATTTCTTCACTCCGATATGAAATTGCAATCATGCTTCCTGAAAATGACAGGGATTCAGTAAATGTGGTTTCCCTTTCTTTTATAATTATTTTATTTATTTCGATTTTAACATTAATTGGGGTTTTTATAATCAATTTGGTTTCTGATAATTTTTGGGGCGCTTCTTCCGAAATGAAATTATGGCTTTATATAATGCCTTTGTTTGTCCTATTACAAGGGATTACTCAAACAATTAATAATTGGTTTGTGAGGAAAAAGGACTATAAATTTATTGCTATAGGGAAGGTTAATTTTTCATTGGTAACAAATATATTTTTGATAATTTTCGGAATTTGGGGGTTTACAAATAGTGGCATTTTTATAAGTAATTTATTAGGCTGGCTTGTTTTTTCTTTATTTTTTATTTTTAAGCTATTTAAAAAGTATGGTCATGCAAAGAGCCAAGTGAATAAATTTTCCATTAAACGTGTTGCAAAAGAATATAAAGAGTTTCCAACAACCAATGTCTTCCAGGCATTAATTGAATCATTCCAAATGAGCGGAATTATTATTTTGGTAAGTTATTATTTCTCTACTTATGTTTCAGGTTTATATTCATTTTCGTTGCGTGTTTTAATGGCTCCTATGTGGATTATAGGCTCTTCAATAGCTCAGGTGTTTTATCAAAAAGCATCAGAAACATACAATAATAAAGGTGATTTAAGATTGCTAATCCGCAAAACTGTTTTTAATTCCGCTTTATTTTTTACTCCTGTTTTATTAGTTTTATTGATTTCAGGACCATCAATTTTTGCATTTATCTTTGGTGATAAATGGAGAATTGCCGGTGAATTTGCAAGAATACTTTCGCCATGGATTTTTCTTGATTTTGTGAAATCACCTATTTCTCAGGTACCTCTTATAGTAGGAAAAATAAAAACCATGCTTCCTATAACAATAATTGGAATTATCATACTTTTGTTTTCACTGATTTGGGGAGGGATAGTAAAAGATATATATTTCGGGTTCATGCTTCTTTCAGGCTTAATGTGCCTTTATGTTTTGTGCCTGATGGCATGGATTTACAAAGTTGCAGCAATAAAAAAATGAAATGGAATTAAGTATTATCATTGTAAATTATAATGTAAAAGATTGGCTTTTAAAATCAGTAAAGTCAATTTATAATTATATTCAAAATATAGAATTTGAGATTATTGTTGTTGATAATAATTCAACGGATGACAGTATAAGCAATATAAAAACTTTGTATCCAAATATTAATATCATCGAAAACCAATATAATGCGGGCTTTGCAGAAGCCAATAATCAGGGCATCCGTATTGCAAAAGGCAAATTTATTTTAATGCTCAATCCCGATACCGAACTGTCTGATGATTCAATTAATAAATTAATTTCGCGCGCTTCAGATTTAAGTAAGAACGATATATGCGCCCCATGTTTACTAAATTCAGATAATAGTATTCAACATTCTACATGGAAAGTTCCTGGTGTTGGTAGTGTTTTAAAAGAAGCGCTTTTTTTGAATTACGTTTTTGCAAAAAATACAAATAAAATAAATTCAGAAAAAAGCAAAATAGAAGTACAATGTGTTTCCGGCGCGGCAATGCTTTTCAGAAAAGACCTTATCAACAAAATAGGGTTTTTAGATAAAGATCTTTTTTGGATGGATGATACTGATTTCTGCTACAGAGTTAGAAAAGCAGGAGGGGGGATTTTCTATTTTCCAAGTTTTAAAATTTATCATCACTGTGGTAAAAGCGCTGCAAAAAATCAAAAAATTGTAATTTCCAACCAGATTCTCAGCAAGGTTAAATTTTTCAAAAAACATTTTTCATTTTTCATTTTTTTATTAAGTATAATATTTTCCATTATTCATATAATAAACAGAATTATTGTATTTGCATTACTTTTTCCAATACCAGATTTTTGGCGAAAAGAAAAAGCATATTGTTATTCTTTTATTAAGTTTTTAAAGTATATTTTTGCAGCAGACAAATCAATTACATGAATTCGTTCAAAAGCTTGATAAAATCATTAAAATATTTTTTTGAAAATAAAAATTACTTATTTGTTTTTTTTGTAGCAAGCGCTATAATAGGCGTTGGTATCAGCTATTCAAATTTTTATTTGTTCCATTTATCTTTAGCTATATATCTTTTATTATATATACTGTTATCTCCACTTAATAAATTTTCGGAATTTTACTTATTGTCAAAACTTCCTACACGCGTACATTATATTATATTTTTTACAATTTCCTGGTACATATTGATGCTATTTATTTCTGAAAATATAATTTATGGAATTACTTATCTTACTTTTATAATAATAGGTGCGATAACAGTTTTTGTTGTTGTCCAAAAAATTAAAAGCATATCTGATTTAGAACTTTTATTCAAAATGTTAGCGATTATAGTTGTTGTAGAGATATTTGTTTCTTTATTGGAATCATTTGGCTTATTCAGATGGCCAATTTCACGTTTATCTGATAATGTAATTTATTTCGGGAGAACAAATGAAATTACAGGAATTTTAAAGGAAAGTGTTTCAGCTTTTTATGTTCAAACAATGCCTACTGGCTTCCATTGGAATCCGAATGATTTGGCAGTACTATTAGGAATGATTTTTCCTTTTTTCCTTTTTAATAAAAACAAGTGGTTTGCGGTTTTGGGGAATATAATTATTTTATGGCTAATCATACAATGCGGCGCCCGTATAGTTTTTATTTCTTGTTTTTTTATGCTTTTAGTTTCCTGTTTATTTATTAATAGAAAAAAAATTATTGTTCCATTGATAACAACAATTGTAATACTTTTCTGTTGTTCAAACGGTTTTTCAATTTTACATGGAAAGTATCCCAAATTCAATGAAATTCAGTCATTCACTTATGTATTGGTAGGATTTAATCAACCTATATATAATGAAGCCAAAGAAGATTTTAAGAAAGGCTCTACAGAAGTAAGAAAAGAACTTATAAAATTTGGTATAAATGAATCTCTCGCTCATTATGGAATTGGTATAGGCGGTGGAAACTCCCAATATGAGCTGGAAAAAACAGGAGGGATCGGAGATAAAAAAATTGTGAATCTCCATAATTTCTGGATTGAATTATTAATGGAAGGTGGAATTATTTATCTTCTTGTTTTTATCTTCTGGTACTGCATTGTTCTTTGGAATTTATTTCAAATATCAAGAAGGGTGGAGCATCAGAAGTTGAAATATTTTTCAAAGTCATTATTTGTTGCGCTTTGCGGGTTTGTAATAAGCGCTATAGCTCCAAGTACAGTTATTTATTTTCTTCCGATGTATATTTTGTTTGGCTTTAGTATAAGCGCTATTAATGTTTATAAACTGAATTATGAAAATACTGCTTCTATCTGATATTAATTCGGCGCATACGGTAAAATGGACAAATGAATTAGTTAATAATTCCATTGATATTGCAGTGTTTTCTTTGTCAGCTCCTAACGAAAATGCTTTATCAGAAATTAACACTAAAAAAATATTCATACCATCTTACTTAAAAAATAAAACGGCAAAGCAATCAATATTTGCAAAACTTGCGTATTTAAAGGCTTTACCTGATTTGTTAAATGCAATAGAGGAGTTTAATCCTGATATTGTTCATGCTCATTATGCTTCCAGTTATGGGTTATTGGGGCGTAATTGTAAATTCAAACCTTTTGTAATTTCAGCGTGGGGAAGCGATGTCCTTGATTTTCCTAAAAAAAGTTTTTTTCATAAAAATATTCTTAAAAAAAATCTGCAATCAGCAACTGTTGTTACTGCAACAAGCAAAATAATGGTTGAAAAAATAAGGGAAATTGCTTCAATTGAAGCCATACATATACCTTTTGGAATTGATCTATCTCAATTTTTTCAAAAAAAAGTTCAAAGTATTTTTAAATCCGAAGATAACTTTAGTGAACAAAATAAAAACATTGTGTTTGGTTGCGTAAAGTCATTAGAAACAATATATGGACAATCTTTTTTAATTAAAGCTTTTGCTCAATTAGCAAGCGAATTTTCTGAATTATCGCTAAAATTATTATTAGTTGGCGATGGTTCATTAATGAATAAATACAAATTATCTGTCAATGAACTTGGCATTAATAATAAAGTTGTATTTGCAGGAAAAGCGCCATATTCTGAAATTTGCAATTACCATAATATGATTGATGTTTTTGTAAATTATTCTTTAAATGAAAGTTTTGGAGTTTCTGTTCTTGAAGCTTCGGCTTGTGAGAAACCTGTGATAGCTAGCAATATCGGGGGATTACCAGAAGTTGTTAATGATGGAATTACAGGAATGTTAGTTCCTCCGGCTAATGTAGAACTTTTATTTCAGACAATGAAAGATTTACTTTTGAATAAGCAAAAGGCAATAAACATGGGAAAGCAAGGAAGGCAGTGGGTTAAGCAGAATTTCGATTTTGAAAAAAATGTTAATTCAATGATTGAAATATATAATCAAATATTATAAAGTGAAAATTATCATTCTGACTCAATATTTCCCTCCCGAAGTAGGAGCTCCTCAAAATCGACTTTTTGAGCTTGCCGTCAGGTTACAGCAAAAAGGAGCTGAAATTACCGTGTTGACAGCAATGCCGAATTATCCACAGATGTCGGTACATCCAAAATACAGAAATAAAATATATATAAAAGATGAATTAAATGGAATGCTTATTCACCGCTGTTGGATTTATTGCACAAAAAGTAAAGGTATCTTTAAAAGATTATTAAATTATTTCAGTTTTGTTTTTACATCTTTCATTATTGGTTGGCTCAAATTAAAAAAAGCTAATTATATTTTATGCGAATCACCTCCATTATTTCTGGGAATTTCTGCATTATTTCTCAAGAAGTTAAAAAGTGCAAAACTCATCTTT
>JAAXXA010000732.1:1000-2043 GCA_013334735.1 Bacteroidota bacterium | reverse complement strand
AGAAAACTCATTTCGACAGTGCGACAAATATCATAAAGACAAAACTTGGATTACAGATGCGCACTTTTGGTGCACCCTATAATCAAATCGATGCCACTTTTATTACTGTATTTGCCACAGATACAAATTACAAAGTACTTCTCTTTGGTCAATTGAATCCTTCTGGCTCGGGACAAATAAATCTTACAAACCGTGTTTTTATTGAGAGCGCCACGGGTGTCCCAGATTACAACTATTTTCTGTCAAGTTATTATTCCAAAAAAGGAATATATCCTGACTATATGGTGATGCAGGGACATCCTTATGCATGGACTACTCCAGCAAAGCTTACAGAATTCCAAAATATTGTAAATTTTCTCATTTCTACGGATAGCGTTGTGTTCAACACTCCTTATGGTTATTATAAATATTTAACTGACTTGAGCATTCCGCGAACAAATAAAATACAAGTAATTTTAAAGCTGGACGATCTTCGGGCGACTTCCTATTTTAATCCTTGTTTAGCAACATTTGACTTTCTCTCTATTAATAAAGTGAAAGCAAGTTTTGGTGTGAATAAAATGGGGGCGCTAACCCAATCTCAAATAGACACTTTAAATTATTATCTTTCTCAAACCACCTTATCTGGAGATACACTGTTTGAAATCTGGAATCATGGACTCGATCACTCAATGACTGCAGCCACAACCGGTGGTAATTGGAGTTCACCTTCTACATGGCCCAGCGGTTATGTTCCAACATCCGCGGATGATGTCGAGATTCCTCCTGGGGTAACAGTAACTATTGATGTTACCAATGCGGTTTGCGGTGATTTGACAGTCAATGGTACTTTGGTGACATTAAATACTACTGCCACTGCACTAACAGTAAATGGTGATTTGCTCATTAATTTCGGAGGAAGTTTTACTTCTCCATCCTTAACAGGTGGGACAGCGAATATTTTCCATTCCTTGTCGGTTTATGGAAACTTTACAAATACAGGAGGTACTTTTGATTTTAGACAGGGCTCTGCCGGGACTACTTTAAGAGCAATCAAAACAACA
>JAAXXA010000732.1:0-990 GCA_013334735.1 Bacteroidota bacterium | reverse complement strand
CGGCAGATCACTTCTAACTTTAACGAATGGATTAGTAGAGACAGGTGATTATGCTATTTATGCCCTTTCAACAACGAGCGCAGATGTAGTTACTCCGTCATCAGTATCCTATGTCAATGGAGCGTTGGGAAGAGGAATGTCTAATAGCGCAGGTAAAAGTTGTCCATTCCAGGTAGGTGATGCGAACGGATATCGTCCAATAACAGTAACATCAACTACTGCTGGAACTGCAACCGGACATTATGTTTTGGTGCGGTGTGTTTCAGCAGATGCTAATACGGGAAGTTCATCATTCACCGGTGGAATACAAAATGTATCTGCGATGCGATATTTTAAAATAAGTTATAATAAAGGAATAGGCGCGGGTGCAACGAGCATGAGTTTCAATCTATTTAGCCCGAGCTATGGCGTAGATGATGGAGTTGTAGAAGGTAACACTAATCTAAGAGTAGCATATTCAACAAACGAAAGAGCAACGTGGAACGGGATGAGTCAGACAACTCCGCACATAATTTCTTTATCTTCTCCCCCAACTACTATCACTCCAACAGCTTTGACCACTCCGGTAACTCTAAATTCCGGAAGCGGATATATTTATACTGCTTTAGCAACGAGTGATGGCATTCCATTACCAATTGAGTTAACTTCATTTTCTGCAACGTCCAGTAACAACAATGCAATATTAAAATGGAGTACAGAGACAGAGGTGAATAGTTCCTTGTTTGAAATAGAAAAGAAGAAAATAGATACAGAGATCTGGCAAACAGTTGCTTCTGTTAAAGCTTCTGGTAATAGCAATTCACCCAAGAACTATAATTTTATTGACCAGAAACTAAACTCCGGCAGATATTTATACCGGTTAAAAATGATCGATAATGATGGATCATTCAAATACAGCGATGTAGTTGAAGCTGAAGTTGGGCTTCCAAAAGATTTCACGGTCAGTCAGAACTATCCAAATCCATTCAACCCAACAACCAGTATTGATTA
>JAAXXA010000164.1 GCA_013334735.1 Bacteroidota bacterium | reverse complement strand
TCAACAAGGAAAAGGTGATTTAGGAACTTTTGCTATTAAAGACTTTGCTGACTTAGTAAATAATGAAATAAAAAATATGTTTGAAGAATAAGTGGAAAGTGGAAAGTGGAAAGTGGAAAGTGAAAAGTGAAAAGGGAGTTAGTGAAATAAGTAATCGGTAAAAAGAGTTCGCCACGGCGAATCAGTAAAATAGTAAAATAGGGAATCTTAGATTAACTTAAAAACTCAATAACCAATTATTAATTACGTAAAAAGTGAATAGTTATAAGGGACAAGTAAAGTAGAATTTTCAAATTGATAAATTTTCAAATTGATAAATTAAACAAAATATTAACTAATTAAAGGAGGATAAGATATAGCAACAACACAAAATTTCAGGCCCAATTTTCGTCGGCAGGGACCCAAAAAAGAAGCTGCACATTTAATTAATGATAAAATCAAAGCACTAGTGGTTCGTGTAGTTGGCGAAAATATTGAACCAGGGATTTACCCTATAAAGGAAGCTTTGCAAATGGCTCACGAACAAGAACTTGATTTGGTGGAAATTTCTCCGGAAGCCAATCCTCCTGTTTGTAGAATTATTGATTATCAAAAATTCCTATATGAACAAAAGAGAAAACAAAAAGAAATTAAAGCTAAGGCTGCAAAAATTGTTGTAAAAGAACTTCGACTTAGCCCTAATACGGATGAGCATGATTTTAATTTTAAATTGAAACATGCATTAAAGTTTTTAGATGAAGGTGCAAAAGTAAAAGTGGATGTTTTTTTCAAAGGTCGTTCAATACTATATAAAGAACAAGGTGAGATTATTTTGTTAAAATTTGCTGATGCAATTATTGACTTTGGTAAAATTGAACAAATGCCCAAACTTGAGGGTAAAAGAATGATGATGATTATTGCACCTAAAAAAAAATAATAAGTATAATGCAAAATGCAAATTTAAAATTTATTTATTTTTAAGTATTCACAAGGTTTTTAACTAAATTTTACAATTTAAATTTATAAGAATTAATATATAACCCTAAATAGATCAATAATGCCAAAAATGAAAACAAAATCCGGCGCCAAAAAAAGATTTGCTTTTACGGGAACCGGTCAGATAAAAAGAAAACATGCTTATAAGAGCCATATTCTTACAAAAAAGGAAACTAAAAGAAAAAGAAACCTAACTCATAGTGCTTTAGTAGATAAAGCAGATGAACGTAAAGTAAGAAGAACTCTTGCCTGTTAAATTTAGTATTAACCTTGCATACAGCTCCATAAGACCCCGTTAAACAGGGGCGCTGTATCAAAAAAACAACAAACTATGCCAAGATCAGTAAATGCAGTAGCATCAAGAGCAAGAAGAAAAAAAATCCTTAACAAAACTAAAGGTAACTTCGGCTCAAGAAGAAATGTTTGGACGGTTGCAAAAAATACCTACGAAAAAGGTCAACAATATGCATACCGTGACAGAAGAAACAAAAAACGTAATTTCAGAAGCCTATGGATTATCCGCATTAATGCAGGTGTGAGAGAATTCGGTATGTCGTATTCTGAATTCATGGGTAAAATTCATGAAAAAAATATTACTATCAACAGAAAAGTGCTTGCCGATTTAGCAATGAACAATCCCGATGCTTTTAAAGCTATCGTTGAATCTGTAAAGTAAAATTTTTTTAATATTTTATTTTAAAAAAGGAGCAGTATTGCTCCTTTTTTATTGATTTCACCACGACGCTTTGCCTTGGAGTTATTTATTTCAGAATCTCAGAAACAAGATCTGCTGCATCCTGCATTTGAATTGCTGAATAGACTTTAAGTCCTGAATCGTCAATTATTTTTTTTGCTTCTCCTGCATTAGTCCCCTGCAATCGTACAATGATAGGTATATTGATTTCACCAATATTTTTATAAGCATCTACTATACCATTTGCAACCCTGTCGCAACGAACAATTCCACCGAAAATATTTACAAGAATAGCTTTTACATTAGGATCTTTCAGAATAATGCGAAAAGCTTCCTCAACTCTTTTTGAATTTGCAGAACCGCCAACATCAAGAAAATTTGCAGGTTCGCCTCCCGAAAGTTTTATAATGTCCATTGTTGCCATTGCCAGTCCTGCGCCATTAACCATACAACCAACATTACCATTAAGTTTAACATAATTTAACCCGAAACTTCCGGCTTCAATTTCAATAGGATCTTCTTCATGGAAATCGCGCATAGTTGAAATATCCGGTTGACGGAACAACGCGTTATTATCAATTACAACTTTTGCATCAGCTGCTATTATTTTATTATCGCTGGTATTAATAACAGGATTGATTTCAACGAGTGAGGCATCAATACCCAGATATGCTTTATAAAGAGAATCAATAAATGTGAGCATTCCTTTATATGCCTGACCTTCCAATTTTAAATTAAAAGCTATTTTTCTGCATTGAAAAGCCAGTAGTCCAGCTGTAGGGTCGATTTCTTCTTTAAAAATAAGTTCAGGTGTAAGAGTCGCGACATCTTCAATACTCATTCCTCCCTGAGGAGAATACACTATCATGTTTCGACCGGTTTGCCTGTTAAGCAAAATGCTGACATAAAATTCTTTGGGCTCAAATTCTCCTTTATAATATACATTTTGCTCAACCAAAACCCTGAAAACTTTTTTGCCAGCAGGACCGGTTTGTGGCGTTATTAATTGCATCCCCAATATATTACTTGCATAATATTTAACATCGTTCAGTGATTTTGCAATTTTAACACCGCCTCCTTTTCCTCTTCCTCCTGCATGAATTTGAGCTTTAACTGCCCAGACTTCGGTTCCTGTTTTTATTTGGATAGCATTAGCCGCATCAATTGCCGCATCCGGAGTATCTGCTACAATTCCTTCCGGAACTGTAACACCAAATTTTTTAAGAAGCGATTTTGCCTGATATTCGTGTAGGTTCATGAGGTTTTTCTTTTGTTTATATAATTTTTTTGGACACCAAACAAAATTATAACAAATTCTTTATTTTACACCAATAAACTATTTTGCGTACCAAAATAAAATTTATTGTATCTTTATCCTAAATATTTTTAATGCTTTTTTTTAAATCATGATAAAAATTAAAATTTTTAAAATAATAAGAAGTAGTATTGCTTGTGCTTTGCTTGTTTTATTTACTTTATGCAGTATAGCACAAAGTGGAGGTGTAGCTATAAACACTACCGGCAATGAGGCTGATACAAAAGCTATGCTTGATATTAACGTAAACGGCATGAGTCCTGCCAAAGCGGGTTTGTTAATTCCGCGGATGACAACTACCGAACGTGATGCAATAACAGCAACACCTCCTAATCCTGAATCGCTACTTATATATAATACTACTACCAAATGTTTCGAAGCTTTTTCAGACAATGTATGGCAACCCATTTCTTGTTTATGCTCAAGTGTGCCATCTGCTGTGTCAGCATCCCCTTCTTCTACTACACTTTGTGCTGCCAGTACTCTAATATTAATTGGTAACGCGAACGGAGCAACAACCTGGAGTTGGACAGGACCAAACAACTTTACTTCAACATCTCAAAGCCCTGCAATTTCGAACATTGCCATAGCCGGAAGTGGCGTTTATACATTAACGGCAAGTAATCCCTGTGGTTCTGCAACGTCAGTAAATACTGCTTCTGTAACAGTAAATCCTGCTCCCACTGCAACCATAAGTTATACCGGCACTCCTTTTTGTTCATCAAATTCAACACCTCAATCAGTGACTTTAACCGGAACTGCAGGAGGAACCTATACTGCTTCACCTTCTGGTTTGACTTTAAATTCCTCAACAGGCGCGGTAACACCAAGTACCAGTACTGCCGGAACTTACACTGTAACATACACAATAGCTGCATCAGGAGTTTGTGGAGCAGTAACAGCAACGACTCAGGTAACAATAACAGCTTTTCCGTCTGCTACAATTTCATATACGGGATCTCCATTCTGCACCTCAAATTCAACACCTCAAACAGTAACTTTAACAGGAACAACAGGAGGAGCATTTTCTTCAACAGCAGGTTTAACAATTAATTCCTCATCCGGAGCAATTACACCAAACACAAGTACAGCAGGAGCATACACTGTAACATATACAATAGCAGCTTCTGGCGGTTGTTCAACAGTAACAGCAACAACTCCGGTAACAATAACAGCTTTGCCCATCGCCACAATTTCATATTCAGGTACGCCTTTCTGTACCTCAAATTCAACACCTCAATCAGTAACTTTAACAGGAACAACAGGCGGTACATTTTCTTCAACTGCAGGTTTGACAATTAACTCATCATCCGGTGCTATAACTCCAAGCACAAGTACGGCAGGAGCTTATACTATAACATATACAATAGCTGCATCAGGCGCTTGCGGGGTTGTTACAACAAACTGTGTAGTAAATATTGGTGTGCCATTTATTCCTATAACGATTACAAATAGTCAATCTTCAGCAACTGCCAGTAACTTTCAGCAGGTAATCTCCGTAAATAGTTCCAACTACAGTAGTTATGAGAGTAGTGGTTTGCAAAATATTGAATTTACTACAGGTCCATCTGCAACAGGCAGCGTTTTGCAAGCTTGGATAGAAAGCGGCGCTAGCAATTCTTCTTCTAATACAATATACTGGGTTAATCTTGGCTCTAATACAATTGCTGCAAATAGCACTCTTACAATATACATGAACTTTATGCAGAACAACATTATGTCTGGCTCGGGACCAACCGGTGAGGCGCCTCAATTATCCGGCACTTATGGTCAATATGATAATGGCGCAAATGTATTTGTGAGCAACTATTGGAATTTTGCGGGCACAAGCACACCATCCGGGCTATCACTTACATCGGGGTTTTTAGTTAATAACGGACTTCAATTATCAATTGGTTCTTCTGCAAATGCTTATGCAGCTTTCACTTTACCTACCAGCTATCCTTATATAGTAGATACTTATATGTCTGCAATAGCATGGGCAAATGTAAGCTGGCTTTCAAATTTATGGACGTTTGATAATCCTTCCAACACTATGGGAGTGGGAGGGGAAGGTTGGTGGTCAAATGGAAATTCAACTTCTCCGGCAGCTCCTACACTTGCGGTTTTCGGATTTGTGCAAACATCAGGCAACACAAGCACATATTGGTATTCTAATACATTTTCCACGTCAACACCTCAATCGATGGGGGGAAGCATTGCTGCTAATACAAATACTATTCGCGGATGCACAGGTTCGCAAAGTTGTACATTATCTTCTTCATTTCCGTGGCTTCGGGTAAGAACCTATCCACCCAATAATGTTATACCAAGCGTTGCTATTGGCTCTGTAGGGTGTCAATAAATTGAATAAAATATTTTTTCTTAATGAATCATCGAGTAAAGTTTAAATAGTAACTTTACCGCAAGATTCAACTGATAGCAATGTGCGCGGAAAATATTAATAATCTCAAATCTTTTGTAATTCATGTAAAAGGATTAGTTCAGGGTGTTGGCTTTCGTCCTTTTGTTTATCGTATTGCCAGCGAATTAAAATTATGCGGGAATGTAGAAAACAGGACTGATGGGGTTTTAATAAATATTGAAGGAGCTCAGGAAACAGTTGATAAATTCGTTGAACTATTGTATAACACAGCTCCACCGGCTTCAAATATTGAATCTGTAAATATTGAAACATCCGATTTTAGCGGATTTAGAAATTTTGAAATAGTAAAAAGTAAAAATACTTCCGATGCGGTAACTGAAATTAGTCCCGATATTGCTGTGTGTGCTGACTGTCTTCATGATTTAAAAACTCAAAAACACAGAATTGATTATCCTTTTATTAATTGTACTAATTGCGGTCCCCGCTTTACAATAATCAAGGAACTTCCTTACGACAGAGTTAAAACTACAATGAATGAATTTCCAATGTGCAGTACTTGCAATAATGAATATACCGATATTTCAGATCGTAGGTTTCATGCACAGCCTATAGCATGTAATGATTGCGGACCAGTTTATGAAATGCAATATAATGGGAAAACTATCTCCGGAATTGAAAATATCCTTAATACTGCAGCTACTATTATTGATGATGGATTAACGCTTGCAATGAAAGGTCTTGGCGGATTTCATTTAGCTTGTAATGCATTAAGCGAAGATGCAGTAAAACGATTACGTAAGCTTAAAAACAGAGATAGCAAGCCTTTCGCCGTAATGGCAAAAAATATTGATACCGTAAAAAAATATACAATATTAGATGTTGAAGAAGAAAAATCAATAACATCATGGCGCAGACCTATAGTTTTATTAAAAGAAAATAATACATATAAAATCCCTTTCCCTGTTAGTAATGGTTTAAGCACAATTGGGGTAATGTTGCCTTATATGCCTTTTCATTACTTGCTTTTCGAGAAATTAAAAACGGATTTAATTATTCTTACAAGCGGTAATATTTCGGATGAACCTATTGTAATAGACAATTCACTTGCAAAAGAAAAACTTACTTCAGTTTCTGATGCTTTGCTGGAATATAACAGGGATATTTTCAATCGAACAGATGATTCAATTGTTTTTATTACCGGTGGAAAAGAAAGGATTATCAGGCGTTCCAGGGGATATGTGCCAAATCCTATTCAGCTTAGTTTTGATGCAGAGGGAATTTTTGCTGCAGGCGCCGAACTGAAAAATTGCTTTTGCATAGGCAAAGGTAAACAGGCAATATTAAGCCAGCACATAGGTGATTTAAAAAACCTTGAAACATTGAATATTTATAAGCAAACTATTT
>JAAXXA010000163.1 GCA_013334735.1 Bacteroidota bacterium | reverse complement strand
TTTAGAAATTCTCTAAATTCAATGAACTCCCTCGCTAACATGTGATCCTTGAATACCACATATCCTTTTTCTTTGCTTTCTTCAATAATTGCTTTTGTAATATTATATCTTATTTCTTAAATTAAGTTCAAGTACTTTAGGCACTCCTTCGCCTATGGCGAACTTTAGGCACTCTAATCCGCCAAGGCGGACTAATATTTATCAAGTATTCTTATTTCAGTTATGTTTTTTATTGCTCTGTCAGAAAAATAATCAGCAGCGGCAAAAATTGAAAAAGCCCCATCTTCCTTATCATTACTACGATCTATCAATAGTGTTTCAGCAAAATCGTTGCGGTTAAATAATTCGCTGAATGTAAAAACACCTCTGTATCCATCTTTTCCTACAACAACTACTATGCAATTTTGTATATTATTTTTATTGAACTCAACATGTTTTTCTAAAACTTTTTTTAGTTGAACACCTTTAAAATCTGTAATGCCATGTATGCCTCTTCCTCTTCCGTAGAATATTGTTGAATATGTGTTCTCGCCAAGTTCCTGAGGATATTTTACGATTTTTTCAAGAGTTATTTCACCCTTTGAAATTGTAATACCTTTAGAATATTTCTCTTTTATTTCTTTATCTGCAACAATTGAGCAGGTGTAGGATTTTACTGTAATTTTTGTAGGGTTTGAAATATTACGTTCCGAATAAAGATCAGTAGCAACAATTAGTCTGTTTTCTTTTGGCAGTGGCCATAAATCTTTTGTTTTAGATGGTACTATACGCGCTACTTTTGTTGCAAATAATATCTTATGGCGGTTTACAGGATAATAAATTTCGCCCCAGCTTAGAACAATTTTTTCACCTTTTGCATTTTCAATTTCAACATATAAGTCAATAATGGGGCTGAATTCGGCTTCATTTTTCTTTTTAAGAACAATATTATTTAAAATATCATATAGAGAATAACCGTCATATCTGTATGCTCCTTTAAAAACGGCTTTGTTGCTGTTATCAAAATATGCTTCCTTAACAATTTCGGAACGTATCAACAGTTTTGAAAAATCAACTTTACCCGGATTGGAAACTTCACCCGCAATTTCTAAAGTTGGCATTCCAAGTATATAAGTAGAGTCATTGTCGTAGAAATCATTTGTTTTTTCCTGAGCGATAATTATTTTCGATAAGAATAAAAGAAGAATTAAAAAGTTAATTTTTTTCATAAATTTTAAGTTTATTTGAAATTTTTATTAATATTGCATTCGATATGTAATTACAAACATATCGTAAAAGTAACGGCAAAAATATTTAATTTTATTGATGTAGCAAGGAAATATTTAAAAAATGAAAAAAATATTATATATAACAGCTTCAATATTTTTTATATCAATTTTTATATTTAGTTGTAAAAAGGATGAAGAAAAAATACCTCCTTCAATAAATTTTAAAACAAGCGCCAATTATACTCAAAATAATGGTGTAGTTGAAGTTGGAGGCGTACTTTATTTCGGTATTCAGGCAAGAGGTAACAGCACGGAAATTACGAATTTTACAATAAAAAAAGTATTGGAAAACGGCTCAGTTATTACAGTTATGGATACTGCTTTATATTCAATGAACCTTGATTTGAATAAAATTTGTTATCAGAATGTTGAAGATAAAGTTACATGGACATTTTCTGTAATGGACCGAAATCATTTATCATCTGAAATATCCATGGTGGTATATAAGGACCAGAATTCTACATTTGGAGGTATTTTTTATTACCCTTCAATAAAATTAGGATATCAGAATAATACACAGTATGGACATTTTTTAGACCCCTATACGGGCACTGTATATTTTGAAGATTCGGCAACAACAAATCAAAGTAAAATAGACGTACTGTGTTATTACATCGTAAGCAATAATTTACCATCACCAGTGCTTTCGTCTCCCGGTGAAATGGATAATTTCAGTACGGAAGCGCAAACATATTATCCATATATAGCTAATTGGACAACAAGAAAATACACTTTGTGGGATATAAGCGTTGACGATTCACCAATATCAGAATCTGCTTTTGATGCAGCGCAAAACGACAGTTTATTAATTGTATCATATAATGATGTGTGGGGAAAGAAAAAATTCAAATGGGCTACTAGCGGTAAAATTATTCCTTTTATAACTTCTGCTGGAAAAAAAGGATTAGTTAAAGTTAAAAATGCCGATAATACTGATAACGGCACAATTGAAATTGCAATAAAAATTCAACAATAAATAAAAAATTAATTATTAACTAAAAAACCAAAAATTATGAAAAAAAGATTACTATTTTTAGCAGCATTAGTATGGATAAGCAGTTCAATTTTTGCTCAAACTTCAGTTATCATTGCTCAATGGACGTTTCCTACAGGAATAGATACTTTAGATGTTTACCCTGATAGCAGTACTGTAAGTTATAACTTAAATAAATATCTTTCTGCAGAAGATACAGTTGAATGGCCTAATACTAATTTGCGTGATGTAAGTTTGGTTTCAGGCGCTTCAACTTATGCAGCAGCAGCAAGCGGTTGGGATAGCTGTGCAAATGCAAAATTATGGTCTGTTAAATTTAAAACAGATGGTGCTAATAATATTACTGTTTCTTCCATACAAAGCTCTGACGCCATTAACCCCGGTCCTAAATATTGGAAAATTCAGGCAAGACTATCTGCAGATACTGTTTGGACAGATATCCCCGGTGGAGATGTTACATGTGCTGACGATTGGACAACAGGTAGTGTAACAGATCTGGCCCTTCCAGCCACATTCGATGGACAAACAGGTTCAATGTTTATAAGGTGGATAGCTGTTTCTGATTCAAGTACGGCAGATACTTTAGTTGGATCTCTTGGTGTTTCAAAAATTGATAATGTAATAATTAAAGGTGAAGCAGCTGATGGAACAGTAGATATTCTCTATAATAGCACATTTAATTATTTCCCAAATCCAAATATTGAAAAAAGCTTAAATATTGTAAGTACTAAAACTATAAAAGAACTAATTATATATAGCGTTGAAGGTAAATTGATGAAATCATTAAAGAATAATGAAATCGGCAAATCAATAAATTTAAGTTCATTTAATGCAGGAGTTTACTTTATTCAGGCATATTTTGATGATAATTCTTCAATAAATCCACAAAAATTAATTATTCAATAAATACATATACTGTGCATGGAATGAAATGTCGCATAATAAAAGTTGGCAATCAACAGTCAGCAATTGATAACAATTACAAACTTAAGATTGTAATTTAAATGCGGAAATTTATACCATTTTCAGTATAATTACATTTAATTTCAAACCGGGTATTAAAATGTTTAGTATCCGGTTTGTTTATTTGATACATTTGAATAAAATATGCGAATCAAGGGTTGAAATTAAATATTCTAAGTGTCATATTATCAGTCTCCATAAGCGTAGTCGCTTTCACAGTCACCCTGAGCGTAGTCGAAGGGTGATATAGTAGTCATGGTTCGACTACGCTCACCATGACAGTGTTTTTGAATTTTTTATTGCAAAAATAAAAATACTCAACCCTTGATTTGAATAAAATATTAATATCCGTTAAGGATATTTAAACTTTAATTATTATTTTTCAGAATGCGTAAACTTTTAACCATACTTATTTTTTTTATTCCGCTTATTAATTATTGTCAGGTATTACAGAACGGAAAGATAAACGGTGTAATTTATAATGCTGCCACAAAAGAGCCGTTGCAAAACGCAAATATTTTATTAAATAACTCTGCAAAATCAAGTGTTTCAGATAAGGATGGTAAATTTTTAATTACAAATATTAGCGAAGGCAATTATATAATAAAAGTTAGCTACATAGGGTATCAAAGCTTTCAAAAGAAAATTGAATTAAAAAAAAATCAGACATTACATTTGGAAATATCTCTGAAAGATACAATATTTTCAGGAAAAGAGGTTAATATTACGGCTAACAGAGAATATAAATTAATTGATAAACCAAATAGAATTACAATAATTAATGCAAAAAATATTGAGTCCGCCCCCGTTCAGAATATAAATGAAATGATAGATTATGTTTCTGGAGCCAGTATGAGCAATACGTTTGGAATATTTTCAAGCAAAGCTATTGTTACCTTAAGAGGCTTGCCTTCCAACGATCAGTCGCGAACATTAATAATGCTTGATGGCGTACCTCTGAATAAATCGGATGAAGGTTCAGTAAACTGGAATATGATCAATAAAAATAATATTGAATCAATAAATGTGATAAAGGGACCCGGACCTGCAATGTACGGAAGTGGCGCAATGGGAGGAGTTGTGAGCATTATTTCGAAAAAGCCAGCAAAGAAATTGGAAGGAAGTATTATAACTGATTATGGCACTTATAACACTATGGGCGCAAATATTAGTTTGTCGGGCTTAGTAAAAATAGATTCGGTAAAATCAAAAAAGTTATATTGGGCTTTATCAGGATTTGGTAGGAAAAGCGATGGCTATATTACTGAACTGGATCAATTTGTTACCGTAGAGGACACAGTGGTTGTTCCGGTTTTTTTGAAAGAATTAAACACATCCGTTAAAGCAGGATATAGTTTCAATAAAAATCAAAATGTTGATTGTCAATTCAATTTTTTTGATGATATAAGAGGCAATGGCGTTAAAGTATTTGATAATTATGGCGCATTTTCAACACATCGTACTTATTCAGGTATAGCAAGGTATTCAGGCAATTCAAAATATTTTAAATGGAATTCAAATATTTTTAAAATTGAAGAAAAATATATACGCATCTATGAATATATGAAAGAAGGTGTATATCAGCTTTATGGAGCCGATTCGAAGAGAGATGATGTGGGAGGAAGTTTTAATTTATCATATTCAAAATTCAATTCTCAGGAAATTACAGCAGGTGTAAGTTACAAACTTGGCAGTGTTGATGGAACCGACACTTATTACACATCCACAGATATTATACGCAACACCGGTAAAATGCAGACTTCAGCAGTTTTTATACAAGATGAAATAAATTTATTTAACAAAAAAGTACAGATAAATGCGGGGCTACGTTACGATTTTGCCAAATATTATGATGGTTTATTTACTATTGATTATCCTTCCTATTCTATAGAATTTTACAAAAATTTTGAAAACAAAACAACTTCCGAAAAGCATTGGAATGCGCTTTGTCCGAGGTTTTCAGCGCAATATAAATTTTCAGAAACCGAAAGAGCATATTTTTCTGTAGCTAAAGGTTTCAGAGCTCCAATATTGGATGATATGAGTCGTACAGGTAAAAAGAAAGGCGGATTTAATATTGCAAATCCCGAGCTTAAACCCGAGCTAATTATTACTTACGAAGCAGGAACAGATTTTAATATCATTAAAAATTTATCTGCAAACATTTCGGTTTATTATAGTTTGGGAAAAGATTTTATGTATTCTACAAGTACCGGTGATTCAGTAAATATGGGTTATAAAATCGCTCCTGTTTTTGAAAAACAAAATATTGGAAAAGTTGAGATATACGGAATAGAAACAGAATTAAAATATGAATTGGGTAAAAATTTATCTGTTTTTGTAAATTATTCTTACACTCATGCACAAATTAAAGAACATAATGTTAAAGATATAAATGTTGATTCAAGTCTTACAGGAAAATATTTAACGGATATTCCAAACCATAAAGCCAGCGCGGGAATAACATGGAATAACAAAATTGTAAACACTTCTGTTTTGTTTAAGTACATTGGAAAAATGTGGATAAATGATCTTAATACTGTTGATACGGAATACCTGTTAACGGATAAGTATTCCGATTACTCCATAATAAATATACGGTTCGAGAGGAAAATCATTAAGAATTTATCTGCAAGTTTAAGTGTAGAAAATATTTTTAATAAAATGTATATTGATAGCAATATTCAAAAATGCCCGGGAAGATTTATTACTGTTTCTCTGAAATTTAAAATATGATTAGTGCTAAAAAAGTTTGCAGTCGGCAGTCGGCAATTGGCAATTAGCAATTAGCAATTAGCAATGACTTTATGCTTTGCCAACAGATAACTGCCAAAGAAATTATATTTCGAAATATTATATTAATTGCAAATCAATCACTATATATTTCTTCGATTATTTCGCTTGCATAAGGGTTGCCTAGTGTTTGTGCAAACTCCAGATCTTTCAAGGCTTTTTCAGTTTCATCAAATTCTTCAAATAAAATTTTACCGCGATTTAATAATGCCCAATGATCGAATGGGTTCATTTCGTTTAAAATATGATTGAATGCTTTAAGGGCTTTATTGTTTTTCCCCATAGCACTGTAAACAAAGCCTAATATTAAATAACCATATTCTTCTTCGGGTTCCGTTTCTACTAATATTTTTGCATATTCAAGCGCCGTTTTATTTTTCCCCATTTCACTATATGTAATTACAATTTCATTAATAGCATGGGAATCGCATTCATCTATATCAATAGCTTTTTCAAGATCTTTGATTGCTTTTGAATATTTTTCTAATTTTCTGAAAAGTATCGCCCTGTTTATATAAGCTAAGTAACAATCATTATCCTTGCTCAAAATACTATTAAAGATTTCCATTGCATCTGAATATTCGTTTAATTCCGTTTTACAAATCCCCATATTTATTTTGAAATTTTGTTCGTTTGGAAAGTATTGCAGAGCTTCTTCGAGCAATATTTTTGCTTCTTCAAAGCGGAAGAAATCTATTAACTCGACG
>JAAXXA010000731.1 GCA_013334735.1 Bacteroidota bacterium | reverse complement strand
TCATTAAGTTCCCCAAAATTCATTGTTTCAATATTGTGAATATTTTCTAAAAAATCAGAAGGCTTTAAATTAATAATTGTGTCTAATGATGTTCCGTTTTTTATTCTTTCGTTCGTTTCTTTTAAACTGTCGATGGTACGGACAAAATAATTTTCCAGGATCCATGAACCTTTTAAACTATCCCATCTTGCAATATCTGACGAAAGTTTGTAATAAAGCCCCTTGTCGTTAATTTTTTCGATTGAGAAATGATATGCTACATTGGCCTCGCTGTTATAATGTTCAGCATAAACAAAAGTGCCGGGACTTACTTGCATGTGAATATTCATTTCCTTTGACTGTTTGCCGCTTTTTATGTACATCATTTCAAATTCCATCCTTTTATTATTTGCATGAGGAATAATAAAATTGGAAAGCACGATCGAAAAAGCAGCAATAAATACAGATGAAATTATATAAGGGCGAATGAATCTTTTAAAACTGATACCGCTACTTAATATAGCCACTATTTCGGTGTTTGATGCCAATTTTGATGTAAAATAAATTACCGCGATAAAAGTAAAAAGTGCTGTGAAAAGGTTTGCGAAATAAGGAACGAAATTCAAATAATATTTAAAAATAATATCTTTTAAAGGCGCATCTTTTTCAATAAAATCATCAATTTTTTCAGAAATGTCGAAAATAATTACAATAATTATTATAAGACCGATTGCATAAAAAAAAGTACCTAAAAACTTGCGAATTATATATGCGTCTATTTTTTTAAAATACATTGGATAAATTTTGCATTAATCTTCAAAATTATGCTAATTTATATAAACTTGATGAAAAAAAATAAATAAGGGGTAAATATTATTTGATGCATAATGCAATTAGATGCTATTTTGAACCGAACCGTACACTCGCTTATGAATTTGCGTCCGTATCATATAAAAATATTTTGAAAATAAAAAACAATACCGAACCAATAAAATATTACAAATACTTTTAACAATTTCCTGTTTTATATTAAAAATTATGTATGTTTGTCGTAAAAAATTATAATAATGAAATTAAATAAACTTATAGCAAATTCAAAATTCCAACTATTGTTTGTTGTTTTCATTATTATGTCAATAATTTTTAATTTACAGGCTCAGAACAAAAAAAATATAGATAGTTTACTTAAAATAATAAAATACGGAAAGTACGACACTAACAGGGTAAACGCTCTTGTTGGATTATGTAAAGAATACAGCACTAGCGATTTAGAAAAAGCCAAGCAATACGGTATTCAGGGATTACAATTATCTGAGAAAATAGATTTTATTAATGGAATGGCTCAATGTAACAATAAAATAGGGACAATATATTATTATCAGGGCAACTATTCAAAAGCATTGGAAAGCTATAATAAATCGCTAAAAATAAATGAAAAGACAGGAGATTTAAAAGGATTATCCGGTTGTTATAATAATATAGGGGCTATTCATTGTGAACAAGGCGACTATTTAAAGGCAATGGAATACTTTCAGAAATCATTAATAATAAATGAAAAAACAGGAGATTTAAAAGGATTATCCGGTTGTTACAATAATATAGGGCTTATTTACTCCGCTCAAAGCAATTATCCGAAAGCATTGGAATACTATCAGAAATCACTGAGGCTAAATGAAAAACTTGGGAATAAAAAGGTAATATCAGAAAACTACAATTCAATAGGAGCTATTCTTAAAGAACAGGGAAACTATTCACAGTCATTGAGCTACTGCCTGAAATCATTGAAAATAAATGAAGAGCTGGGAGATAAAGAAAAAATAGCAAATAGTTACAACAATATCGGAGTTATATATGAAGAACAACAAATTTACCCAAAAGCATTGGAGTATTTCATAAAATCACTGAAAATAAACGAAGAGCTTGGTACAAAAAAAGGAATATCCAAGAGTTACAACAATATCGGTATTATTTATAAAGAACAAGGGCGCTACACTCTATCGCTGGAATATTATCAAAAATCATTAAAACTTTATAAAGAACTTGGAGACAAATATGGTTTATCATCCGTAA
>JAAXXA010000730.1 GCA_013334735.1 Bacteroidota bacterium | reverse complement strand
CTAAGCCTCAAATCTTGGTTCAATTCCAAGTGAGGGCAGAGGCAGGCGGGTAGTATTAGGCGTTTCTAAGCACTAGATCTTGGATTGATTCCAGGTAAAGAATTGGGAATTAAGAATTAAGAATTAATAATTAAGAATTATAGCAATATATTGTTTAATATTAGCCAAATTATATATTATTTAGCTAATGTTAAATAAATTTTTAATTTTTAGTGAACGCGGTTATTAATTAATTATGGAATTGATTACGAATGTCCAATTAGCTACTGCGAAAAAATTATGCAACGCTTCATATTTAGAATGTGTAATTGTGATGCTGCTCTTTAAAATCAATCATCTTTTTAAAAATTCATATATTTTTCAAAGAAAATATTTTTGTAATATTGCTGAACAGAAACAAAATTGAAATATATAATTACTCAGCCAACGATTTATAAAACAAATTAAATGTTATCACATCAAAACCCACAATTAGCATTAGCTTTCGATTTTATACAATATACTAATAAAACGATTTTTCTTACCGGAAAAGCGGGAACAGGTAAAACTACTTTTTTGCATAATTTAAAAAATATTTCCCCTAAACGTATAGTAGTTGTTGCGCCTACTGGTGTTGCTGCCATCAACGCGGGAGGAGTTACCATCCATTCATTTTTTCAAATGCCTTTCGGACCGTATATTTCTGAAGAACTTCAAAATCTGAATAATGGAATTATATTAAATCCGCAGTCTTCTATTTCAACTCAAAAAAAGTTTAACAGGGAGAAAATACATCTAATTAAGAGTATGGATTTATTGATAATTGATGAAATAAGTATGGTGCGAGCCGATATGCTCGATGGAATTGACGAGGTTTTAAGAAAATATAAAGATCGCTCCAAACCATTTGGAGGCGTGCAATTACTTATGATTGGCGACCTGCATCAGCTTTCGCCTGTTATAAAAGATGATGAATGGAATATTTTAAAAAAAATTTACGATACAGTATATTTCTTCAGCAGCAAAGCGTTACAAAAAACACAACCAATATGTATCGAATTGAAATATATTTACAGGCAATCTGATGAATATTTTATAAATATCCTGAATAAGATAAGGCATAAAACTATCGATCAGCAAACACTTAAAGAACTTAATCAACGGTATATTCCAAATTTTTCGCCACCCGATAAAGATGGTTACATTACTTTAACAACGCATAATGCAAACGCGTTGGGAATAAATCAGTCGAAGCTAAAAAAAATAAATAACAAATCACGTACATATACAGCAACAGTAAAAGATGATTTTCCTGCATATTCGTATCCTACAGAATTAGTACTTGAATTAAAAAAAGATGCACAGGTAATGTTTGTAAAAAACGACAGTTCACACGACAAACTTTATTATAATGGAAAAATCGGAAAAATTACAAAAATCGGAGAAGAAATAATTTATGTAAAATGCCCGACTGATGATTCAGAAATACCTGTAGGACGCGTTGAATGGGAAAATGTAAAATATTCGCTTGATCCGGTAACAAAAGAAATTAAAGAAAACGTGGTTGGAAGTTTTACCCAATACCCTCTAAAATTGGCATGGGCAATCACTATTCACAAAAGCCAGGGATTAACTTTTGAGAAAGCTATTATTGATGCTAACGCTTCATTTGCGCATGGGCAGGTATATGTTGCTTTAAGCCGGTGTAAAAGTTTTGAAGGATTGGTCTTGAGTTCGCCCATTACCTTGAACAGTATTAAAACAGATAATACAATTGCAGATTTTAGCAGCGACATAAACAACAACCCTCCGGGAGAACAGGAATTAATTGAATCAAAAATTAAATTTCAGCAATCACTTTTGCATGAATTATTTGATTTTAAAAAGATTCAAAACAGTTTTATTTATTTCAAAAAAATTCTAAGCGATAACAACAAGATCATAGATACTCCTATTATCAACGAATTTAGCAATATTGAAACTATCGCTATAAATGAGATTTATACAATTGCTGATAAATTCAAACATCAGTTAGAACAATTATCCATACAAAATCATTTACCAGAAGAAA
>JAAXXA010000729.1 GCA_013334735.1 Bacteroidota bacterium | reverse complement strand
TTCAACAACAAAACAATGAAAAAAATTATTTATAATTGCTTATTTATTTTGGTTTTATTTACAAATTGTAAAAACGGAGATCCATATTATACAAGTTATGGTGGTTTGGATTATGATAGAATACCTTTGATTAAGCCATATGAGCTACATCGCAATTATAAAACATGGCTTGTTTCTGGTCCAAATTTTTATTCAAGTATGTGTGTAAAAATTAATGTAATAAATAAAGTGATTATTGGATATTGGGATAAAAAAGTGTCAATTAATTTTAAAGAAGTCGATTCATGTTGGTTTTTTATTGTTCCTGAAAAAAAAATTGAAGCAGAATTTTCTGATAAAAAAATCTTTTTAGATTCATTATCAAAGTTTACTAAGCAAAAACCTGTATTTAGCAATGTAGAAGAAGTATGGAAACAGTTTAATGAAGATGGTTATTTAGAATGGTTTCCTGAAGAATATAAGAAGTAAACATAAAAAATAGCAAATTGCTTTTCGAGAGACATTTTAATGGCTTATTTTAATTGAATTGGTATCTTGGAGACAGCATTCACGGACGCCTACAGCTTATAACAGCAAGCTCATTTAATGCGGAGTTCAGTGGGTTTGTAAAGTTCTTCAAAATAATATATTTTTGTAGCGTACGACAATAACCGTGCTTTCTAATTCCGCACTAAATAAGCTTGCGGAACGTTACCAGTAATGCTAAGACGACCTTTAACATAAACAATCACTATATGAACAAAACACAGACAGACAAACTATTTGAAATATTTGAGGAAGCAATCATGAATGATGATTACACCAGAGCAAAAGAACCTTTTACTTTCCAAATATATAGTAGTAATGATTCAAAAAAGATTGTCATTAAATGTAACGAAAAGGACGACTTGGTAATGTTTTATACCATAGACTACGAAAAGCAGCAATACCTACCTGAATGTAACGGTATAAATAGTGATGATAAGGGGTTCTTTCTAAACTGTGAAATGAAAAAGTATCCGCCAAAAATTTTTTATTCCTTGGACGAGATACTCACAACAGAATTTAATAATAGATATAACTCAAAATGAAGATGGACAATACAGAACAGTTTTGCAAAATAGTTAGACAACGTTCCAAGGAGAATAAGCAAGCAATAGGTTTACTTTCAAGGACGGGCTTAACTGGACAAGTAATGTCTGTTTTAAGACAAGAACTTGATTCAATGGTAAGAGTAATTTTTTTACTAAGCCAAACAATTGACGAGAGAGAGCATTTGATAAATCTTACATTGACTGGGGAAAAGTGGAAACTTAGAAGTAAGGCTAATGTAACCGACAAACAAATGGTTGAATTAGCCGACACTCTCAACGGCTGGACAGAATCAGTTTATAAATTTGGTTGTGCATTTATTCATCTTTCTTTATTTCACGACTATGTTTTCAACGACCCATTTCAAAACTTAGGACAAGACGAAATAGATTCACTAAAAAATCACTTGAACAATTACCACGGTTTTCCATTAACAAATGACTTGACAATGCAATCAATCTCCCATTATCTGCCTATGGTTTTCGACAAGATTGAAAGTAATTTAGAGTGTTATGTAGAACATTTAGAACAAAGAGAAACAACATTAATTTAAACAAATGCTGACTGACAAAAGCACTACTGGTAACAGCAAGGCTTAGAGCAATGCGGGGTTTAGTGCAGATATTGTACTTTGCATTTATTTATTATCTTTGTATCGGTTGAGACAGTGGAAGTGCTCTAAAACCCGCACTACTCTAAGCCGCAATCGTTATGCTTCATTATTGCATCTCTTTGTAAGTTAAATGTAGTAACCAATAAACTGATGGTGGTGAGGACAGGGGTGCAAATCTAACCATTAGTGCTTTTCAGATATGACAGGACGTGGACGAGTAAGCGGCAGAGTTTTATCATAGCAGGTGGTTACTTAAGCATTTGTATCAAAATCCTAAAGCAATTTTACGTTCCATTTCCTATCGCCCGATGTGTGAGCGTTATCACTTTTCGACAAATTCATC
>JAAXXA010000162.1 GCA_013334735.1 Bacteroidota bacterium | reverse complement strand
AACTCCAATATTTATGCTTCATTAAACCAGAATTTATCCGACTGTTACTTGTATCATTTTAATGCTAAAATAGAAAATTCTGTTTTTGGAACAAGCCAGAGAAGATTCGGTTTCCATTTTTTCTCAGATAATGCAAGCCTTGCCAATCGCGGAAATTCTTACTTTATTTATTTTCGTAATGAATTAAGTACTCTCGAATTTTACAAAGTTGTAAATGATACATATACTCAAACTAATGTGATAAACAATATTATTACAACTCCGGGGCAATTATATGATTTTAAAGTAATTTATAATAAAACTACCGGAAAGATTGATATTTACAGGAATAACATTTTGCTTGGCTCCTGGACTGACTCTTCGCCCTACACAACCAATGGCAATTTTATATCTTTCAGAACAGGGAATTGCAAAGCTACTATTGACAATATTAAAGTTTATCGATCACGTAATTCTTCTGCTATTCTTACAGTTGGCGCTGCCGGCACAAATGATATACGATATCAAAATACTGATTCAACAACTTTTTCTGCAAAAATATTCTCTATTGTTACTGATTTGGCTTTAAACATATCACCAATATCGGAAAAAGATATTAATATTGATTGGACACCTTCATCAACAATAATTAAAGTAAACGACGGCACATCTGCAACAGATATAGATAATACAAATATTCATACTACAATTTCGGCAAACTGGAGCAAATCAATAGATGTAAATTCAAAGATAAATCATTATTCCTACTGTTTCGGTACTACTCCTGGTGGAACCGATTTAATAGCATGGACAAATAATGGAATGGACACGGTTGTTACAATATCAGGGATAAATTTACAAAACGGAACTACTTATTATTGCAGTGTCAAAGCCGAGGACGGGGCAGGTCTTGTATCGAATATCGCGATTTCTGACGGGATCGCAATTAAATACATGGCTGATTTTTATGCGCAAGATACAGTTGTGTGCGAGGGCGATGCTGTTAATTTTATAAATACAAGTGTAAATTCATCAAATTATCTATGGACATTCGCGGGAGGAACACCTTCTACAAGCGCAAGTGTAAATCCTATGGTAATATATAACACCACAGGTAACTATGATGTTAAATTATATACTACCGGAAGCAGCGGCTCGGATTCATTGATAAAATTGCAATATATAACTGTGAATCCGAAAGCTCATGCTAATTTTACCGTAAGTGATACTATTGTATCCTTACCTTCGGCAAATGTAGTTTTTGTTAATACTTCAACAAATGCTACTTCGTATTTATGGAATTTTGGTGATGGTGGCGCTTCCGCACAGAATAACCCATGGCATAGTTATAATTTATCGGGAAAATATACTATTACACTTATCGCTTACAACAATTCTTGTGGTAATGATACTCTTGTATCTGATACACTTATTAGAGTTTCAGGTTTGGGGATAAGTGAAATTAATACTGTTAATAATCTGACGGTATTTCCAAATCCTTCTTCCGGCAATTTAACTATATCGTTCGATCTTCAGAAAAGTGATTATGTTGAAATTTGTATTTTTGATAAAGCAGGCAGGCAGATTGTTTTATTATCAAAAGGGAAGATAATGCAAGGGAAATTCAGAACTGAAATTTATACAAATAATATAGGAATATCTTCAGGGACATATTTACTTGGAATTAAGGAGGGAAAAAAAATATATTATACGGAAATCGTTATTCTTTAATTTTAGCATACCAACTACATTTAAAGCAATTATACTGCTTAATAACTCTGCTTTTCGGAATATAATACCTTTCTGTTAATATAACACTTCGGTAAAAATTCATATATATCGGATAATCAATGTTCTCATTATAAGTTTCTCGCAAAGTCGCTAAGGCGCAAAGTGTTAGAATCCAAATCTTTGCGTTCGCTTGTGGCGAATTGCGACTTTGCGTGATAAAAATATTACCGGACTATTGTTAATAAAGAGTATAAATATTTTTCTACTAAATTTAAAACACTATTATTTTTTTGTTACTTTGCACCGTTAAAATCAATAATATAAAAAAGGTGAAGTTAAACGATAAAATAGTAAAAATAAGTGTAACCACAGCAACAGCTATTGTAATTGCAAACATGGTGGGAACAGGTGTTTTTACGAGTCTTGGCTTTCAGGTAATGGGTCTTAAATCCATATTTGCATTGCTTATGCTTTGGGTAGTTGGTGGAATAATGGCGTTTTGTGGAGCTTTATCATACAGCGAACTTGGCGCTGCAATACCGCGTTCAGGAGGTGAATATACATATTTATCCAAAATATATCATCCTGCTTTAGGTTTTTTATCCGGTTTTGTTTCTGTATTTGTTGGATTTGCTGCGCCTATTGCTTTAGCAGCAATGGCTTTGGGGGGATATTTTTGTACGGTTTTTCCCTGGTTCGATAAAATGTGGGTAGGAGCAATTGTTGTATTATTTATCACTTTTGTACATTCAACTAATCTTCATGTTGGCAGCGGGTTTCAGAATGTGGTAACCTCATTAAAAGTATTATTAATTTTTGTGTTTATTGCTTGTGGTTTTATTTTCGGACAACATCAGAATATAAATATTTTGCCTGTTACCGGTTCATTGAAAGAGATTGGAAGCGCTGCATTTGCTATTTCACTGATATTTGTCTCTTACGCTTATTCTGGCTGGAATGCTTCTGCATATATAGCAGGAGAAATAGAAAATCCTCAGAAAAACCTCCCTAAATCAATTATTTCCGGAACTCTTATAGTTATGGGACTTTATGTTTTACTTAACTTTATTTTTCTTTATACTGTTCCCATACCGGAAATGGCAGATGTACAGGGAAATCCGGTGATAGAAATAGGTTCTTTATCGGCAACAAAAATATTCGGGAGTACAGGAGGAAATATAATGTCGCTGATAATATCAATATTGCTTATATCTACAATAAGTTCAATGGTATTTGCAGGTCCTCGCGTTGCTATGGTAATAGGTGAGGATTTGTCTGCTTTGCGCTTTTTGGCTAAGAAAAATAAAAAAGGTCTCCCTGTAATTGCTATAGCACTTCAGTCAATAATAGCGCTTGTTTTCATTTTTACATCATCTTTTGAGGCTGTTTTAACATACCTTGGATTTACATTAACATTATTTACAACTCTTACAGTACTGGGGTTATTTATACTAAGGTTCAGGAACCCCGATATGCCAAGACCTTTTAAAGCATGGGGATATCCATTTACTCCAATTATTTTTCTTGGATTAAACCTTTGGATATTATATTTTTTAATTACAGGAAAACCTCTAATTTCTCTTTCGGGATTTGGAACTGTTCTTCTTGGATACATCATATATTTAATAAGTAATCATTATTCAAAAAACAAAATAATTAATAATTAAAACTGATTTGATATGTTAAAAAAATCATTTATTTCAATCATCTTCATTTCAATTGCACTTTTAATTTCATCATGTGGTGGAGCCGGCAAAAAAGATAATAAAGATAAAAAGGATACTGTAAAAACAGTAAAAAAAGATAGTATTAAGGCCAATAAGGTTTACACCGATATTGCTAAATTTATTTCAGGGATGAAAGTTGATGAAAAAAGCGAATTGTACGAACTTTCACAAACAGAAAGCTTTAAAAATTATTCTATATCATCCGATTCAAGTTGGGCAAAACTAGAAAAAAGAAGACTTTCGAAAATGCGCGCTTGGTCAGAAACGGAACTTTCGGATATGAATAAGGATATAAAAACATTATTTTATCCATTTAGCGGACCTGATTTTTTACATGCACAAGCATTTTTCCCGAAAACAAAAAAGATTATTATGTTTGGACTCGAACCTGTTGGTAACATCCCCGATTTAAAAAAAATACCTAAGGAAAAACTTAGCAAGTTCTTTTCAGCTCTTAATTTTTCTATTGAAGATGTTTTGAAATTGAGTTTTTTCAAAACTATTGATATGTCGAAAGAGTTAAACAGCGAACTTATAAGTGGAGCTCTTCCAATAATATTACTTTTTGTAGCTCGTACAGATCATGAAATTGTTGATATAAAACCGACCGAAATTGATAAAAACGGTAAAATGGTTTATATTGATGCTTTTAAAAATTTAAAAAGCGAAGCGAGTTATAATAAAGGCGTTGAAATTAAATATAAAGATAAAGAAGACACAGTACTTCGTACAATATATTATTTTTCAGCAAATGTTGCTGATGGTGGTTTGAAAACAAATCCAAATTGTACTAAATTTTTCGAAAATATAGAAAACAATGTTATAACAATGGTCAAATCCGCATCATATCTTATGCATAATCCTTATTTTTCTGTTGTAAGAAATACGGTACTTAACAAAAGCAAAGCATTCTTACAGGATGATTCAGGTGTTGCCTTTAAATATATTGATCAAAACAAATGGAACATTCAACTTTATGGAATTTATAACGGACCTATCCAAATGTTTTCGAACCGAATGGAAAAAGATCTTAAACAGGCTTATAAAGACATGAAGGTAAAATCTATCAACTTTCAATATGGATATGGCTCCAAATGCGGATTATTGGTAGCGAGAAAAAAATAATTTAAAAGAAAAAAGTATTAATATTATGAAATTACAAAAATTGATTTTTCAGGCAGGACTTGCATTGTGTTGTTGTTATAGCGCTTGTTCGCAAGGACCGGCTAAGGAAAACAATATTAAAATTATTAAAGAAGTTCCTGTAAAAAATAAAAATTCATATTATAATAATGTAGCATTGTTTCTTGCCGGAATGAAAACCGATACAGTTTCTCCTTTTAACAATCTTGTTAATAAATATCAATGGATAGGTTATTCAAAAAGTTTTGATTCTATATGGAAAAAAGTAGAAGAAAAAAGCCTTTTGAAAATAAAAAATTGGAGTGATACAGAATTAGCTGATGTTAACAATCAAACCAAAACTCTTTTTTATCCTTTTAGTGGTCCTGATTTTTTATATGCCACCAAACTTTTTCCGAAAGCAAACAAATATATATTGTTCGGTCTCGAAAAAACAGGATCAGTTCCTGATATGAAAAAACTAAACGACAAAACAATTTCCGGTCTTTTTGTTTCTATAAACAAAGCGCTTGAGGAGATTTTGAATTCAAGTTTTTTTATAACAAAACAAATGAGTTCTGAATTGAATAATCAGGATATTGACGGAGTTTTGCCTGTTATTATGCTCTTTATGGCACGTACAGGTAACACAGTAAAAGATATTAGAAACGCTAATATAGGAATTGATGGGAAAGTAATAGTAGCCGACACTTTTATTGTTTACAAAGGGGCGAATCGTTATGGAAAAGGTGTTGAAATATCTTTCAGCGCACCTGATAATGATACTACTATCAAAAAGCTTTATTATTTTTCGGCAGATCTTACCGATCAAGCGCTTTTGCAAAATACAGGATGTAAAGTATATTTACAAAATCTCGATACAAATGTTACAACCCTTATCAAATCGGCATCATACCTGCTTCATAATTCGTTATTTACTTATGTTAGAAACACAATTTTGAATAAAAGCAAAGCTGTATTGCAAGATGATTCAGGAATTGCATATCATTTTTTTGATAAATCAAAATGGAATTTTCAACTTTATGGAACGTATGAAAAACCTATTCAGGTTTTTAGCTATTGTTATCAGAAAGACCTAAATGCAGCATATAACGGAGGATCTAAAGCTTTTAATTTCAAATACGGGTATGGTAAAGGATTAAATATGCTTTTAGCGAAGAAAGTAATAAACAAGTAGTTGATAAATAAAAATATTGCAAATTGCAAAGTAATGGTGCTTATAATTATCAATGGTTTCGATGACTTATAAAATTTTACACTTTACATTTTAAATTTTGCATTATTTATCTTAATACTATTAGCTTAAAACAGAGTCTAATTACAGATGCCTTATAAAGAAAAAGAAATATTTAAGATATATTTCACCATTGGTGAAGTAGCAGAGATGTTTAAGGTAAATACATCTCTTATTCGCTTTTGGGAAAAGGAATTTGATATAATAAAACCTCAGAAAAATAAAAAAGGAAATCGTTTATTTACGCAGGACGATGTTGAAAATTTCCGTATCATTTATCACCTTGTAAAAGAGCGAGGCTACACCTTGCAGGGCGCCAAAGAAAAACTAAAAGACAACAAAACCGAAACTGTTGATAATGTTGAAATAGTTAAAACTTTAAACAACATTAAAGATTTTTTACTCGAATTGAAAAAGGGTTTGGATTAATAGTGCGCTTAAAACTGTCAGGAAGCAACCCTGCAATCCACGCTGATAACTGACAGGTTATGCCAAACCCATATATCATTTATTACATATCTCCGTAAACGGACAGTTTTTGCAAATTTTAGTATCTGCAGTCTGGGTAAAAGGGATATTTTTATCAAAAATTGATGAAATAATTTTTAAAAGCGCGTTTTCAACTTCTTGCAAATTTGCAATATCAATAATATCAGATTTTGTATCAGGACACGTAACGGAGCAAAACCCTTTGCTTAAACTACGAAATGTAAATATACCTGTTGATAAATTCAAAGTATTTGTATTTTTATTAAAAAGATATGCATAAGTGAGCAATTGCAGGCTCTTGGCTAATTTGCTTTCCGAAATAAGTTGCTCATACGTTTTAATTGTAATCTCGTCTTTTTTCACATTTCCTGTTTTGTAATCAATAATTCTAATAGTAGAACCTGCACGGTCTATCCTGTCAATAAAGCCTTTAATTTTTACTTTTATTTTTGCATCATCTATTGGCAATAAAAT
>JAAXXA010000728.1 GCA_013334735.1 Bacteroidota bacterium | reverse complement strand
CCAATTGAGGATTACTATTGCTACTTTGGTGTTTCCCATTAATTAAATTATGAAATGCAAATTAAAGCAAAATTTTGATAAAAAAAGAATTCATAAAAATTGAACGCAGATGACACAGAAAATTATGATGAATGTTGATAAAATTAATATTATTATAAAGAGTTACTTTTTAAGCTAAATATTGGTTTGCATTATCTGTGTTCCTTTCCAATTCTTGTTTTTATTTTATAATAAAAAAATAAAAGTCCGCATGAACCCAGTAAATATATTAAAGGAAGAATATATAGTATGAACCTGAAATCATGATCTGCATGCGTTAATGAAATTATTAACAACTGTGCTAATATTACTACTGATGCTATTTTAACAGCTATATTTTTTCTGAAAAAAATAAAACCAAAAATTGCTAAAAAATATCCCGGCAATACCCATAATAAAAAGCGAATCCTGAATTTATCCGACATCCATGGACGATTTAGTGTAAGTGTTTCGGAAGCTACTCTATAAGCTGCAAGCTTTAGACATGCCAAGGGATGTTTTGCAACGTAAGAATATGCACTTGTCCAATTTTTATTTTCAAGAGAAGGATCTGTAGGCATACTTAATTTTTGTTCACCACCTCCCCAAATGACATTGCCCTGGACAAGATTTTCACCGGATGCGTCATTTTGTATGGCTTTATTGAATTCGGGGATAAATATGGCGCTCAACGAAAACAATAAAATTATAATTAAAAAAGTGATATATTTTATGTGCCTTTTTATGCCGGAATGCATAATTATAAAGTAAAAAAATATTGGAAATAATACCCACCCGTTAGGTCTGATGGATGATGTAATACAAATAATTAAAAAAGATAATATATAATATTTGTAATTTTTCTTCTCAAACATTTTGTATAATGACCATACTGAAAAAATCAGAAATGAAGTATATAACGATTCTGTAAGAACATACAAGTGGTAAGTTGTAATAAAAGGATTAACTAAATACAAACCGGATGCAACTATACCGGCAGTTTTGTTTTTAGTTATCGACTTTGTTATATCATACAAAGCATAAGCGGAAATCAATGCGAAAAACAGTTGAAATAATAGCGCTGCTTCCAAGCCTGCGCCGATTATTTTAATAAAGGCAAGAAAAAAAATATAACCCAAATAATCAGCTTGAGGAAAATAAAATGGTGTGTTATTAAATAATCGTTCTACGCCATCAATATATCTCATTGAATCGCCTCCATATTGTATGCCTGCTCTTCCACTCGTTAATAGTCCCCATTTCCAGTTTATATAATTCAGGAAAACAAATCGTATTATTATTAAAACAATAAGAATAATATTGATTTTCTTTTTGTTTTGGGAAACCCAGTTAAATAAATTATGAAAATTTTTAAGCATATTGCTCTCTAAAATTTTGTGATTTTTATACTACAAATAGGTTAAATTTTTGTGTTTTTAAAGTCGGTAATAATTGCTGACTGCCTGTTGCTGACTGCCAACTTATATTAATCGTCATTTTATCACAAGCGCTGTATAGTCTTAGTTGTGAAATTTGAATACTCCGCACTTAAACTCTAAGTACTCCTCCGCCGTGGCGGTCTCCAGGCACTCCAAACTTGCTTTTTTACATTCTCTCCGGAACATTAATCCCCAGCAACCCCATAGCCGATTTTATCACATTTGCAGTAAATTCGGAAATAATTAGCCTGAAACAAATAATATCATCTCGTTCCGCTTTAAGTATAGGAAAATCATGATAAAAACCATTATATTCCTTTGCTAATTCATAAATATAATTTGCAATAACAGACGGACTGTATGCTTTTCCTGCTTCTTCAACAACAGCAGGATATTCGTAAATAAGTTTTATTATTTCTTTTTCTTTTGGCTGTAATTCCTGAGCATTAAAATTGTAAGCATTCCAGGCAATTCCTGTTTCTTTTGCTTTATTTAAAACTGAACAAATTCTTGCATAAGTATATTGAATGAAAGGTCCTGTGTTGCCATTAAAATCAATAGATTCCTTAGGATTGAAAAGCATATTTTTTTTAG
>JAAXXA010000161.1 GCA_013334735.1 Bacteroidota bacterium | reverse complement strand
CCAAATTAATGTCATTACCCGATTGTACTACGCTAAAAGTTCCACCGCCTAATCCGGGTGCAAAATTTGCCGTGCTTACTGAGAAATTATCAGCATTAAAACCAATAATGCTTGTGCCGCTTGCAATAGTCCAGATGTACGAAGTAGAACTTGTGAAATTTGATATGCTTAATGAAGTAAGGTCAATATTTATGGTTGATCCTGATACGTTTACAGCGCCGGTTGAAACAAGTTTATCCCAATTGCTGCCTGCAGTACCGGTTGCATTGTTTATTTCAAATTTATACGTTGAATTGGAATTAAAAGTAAAATCACCTGTATTTAATGTAGCTATTGTAGCTGCCGTACCACCCGGTGATAAAATTCCCGATAAAGAAACAGTTCCTGCTACAGTACCGCTTCCTGCCAGTGTTGCACTGCTTGATGTTACAGAAACCGAGCTACCTGAAGTTGTACTTCCATTAATAAACAATGTACCGGCATTAATAGTTGTTGCACCTGTGTATGTATTAATTCCTGAAAGCGTCCATGTACCTGCATCAATTTTTGTGAGTGTACCTGTTCCTGTACCAAGAATACTTGCAAGCGTACCACCTGCATTACCACCCAAAGTAAGACCAAAACCCGAACCTGTTATTGTTCCTGTATTGCTTATGTTAATTGCTCCAGTGCCACCCAGAATACTACTGGTACTGCCAAGGGTAATTAAACCAGTGTAACTAACAGCAGCTCCTGAATTCATTAATGCTCCGCCATTTGAAACTCCTGTTCCATTCAATGTAAGGTATTCGGCAATTACTAAAGTCTTACCATTCAGGTCAAGCGCTGCATCAGTAGCTGAAACAATAGTTCCTGCATCTGTTTTTCCTAACGGAGAGTTTGGGGCAAATCCCGCTGCTCCCAGTTTAAGAGTGCCTGCGCTTATTGTTGTTAAACCTGTATAGCTGCTATTTCCTCCTGAAAGTGTCCAAGTACCGGCATCAACTTTTGTGAGCGCTCCAGAACTGGTTGCAAGATGACTAACAAGTGTACCGCCTTGTGCGCCGCCCAATGTAAGATTATTCCCGTTCCCTCCTATTGATCCCGTATTACTTATGTTAATCGTTCCTGACCCACCAACTATACTTGTTGCACTTGATAGGGTGAGCAAACCGGAATATGTTGCTCCTGTAACACTACTATTTATTAGCGCTCCATTGCCTGAAATTCCCGTATTTCTCATTGATAAACTTCGTGAATCTGTATAATTTATTCCGTTCAAGTCAAGCACGGCTCCATCGGATATGGAAACTTTAGGGTCTCTATATCCGCCTAAAGCAGCCGAATTACCTAACTTTAGTGTACCTGCAAGAATATTTACTAAACCCGAATAAGTATTTGCTCCTGAAAGTATCAATGTTCCACTACCTGTTTTTGACAATGTTAAACCACCGGTATTTGTTCCGTCGCTTATAATTCCGCTATAAGCAAGTGGACTTGTACCGTCGCTCCCTATTGTTAATGTTTGTGCCGTAGTACCACCTGTTAAATTAGTCAGATTACCGGAACCGGTTAATGATCCTACGGTGAGGGCAAAATCCGACATATTCAATGTACCATTAGCCATATTGAGTAATCCTAAAGCTGTGGTTGCTGCACTTAATGTTACACCAGCAGAATTATTGATAGTGAGATTGCCGTAATTTACCGCTGTTGCTGTTTGCATAGAAGTGCCTGCATATACAACCGTTGAATTAATGCTAAGTGTTCCAAGTGTCGGTATTGAAGTATTTTGTATGGTCAATATTGCATTATTTAAAACATCTATTGCTGCAGTTGATAATGCATAAGATTCAGGAATAGTAAAATTACATACATTGGTTCCATCGCCCACAACAATACGACCTGAAACAGTCCATGAATTATCTATAGTAGCTGCTGCCCTGTTCACTATATTATAAATACAATTATTTTGAGAAAAATCAGATGGATTATCTCCTGAACCATCTGTATTGGTGCCCCATGTGGCAACATCATAAAGATTACCTGACGATGCGGAATAATAATTAACCGGAGCAGAAAATATCCATCCGGTGTTTCCTGAAACATTTGTTGAATTAACACCGGCAAACCAAGTAGGTTTTGTAGAAGGATTTGCATGACTATCTTTAATGGAAAGATAATCACAACTTATTTGAGAAGATGGTGTGGCAATATTCCAAGGCGAGCCGGCAGATGTAGATTGTAATGTTACTATTGTATTACCTGAGGTTGGAATAGATAAATTATTGACTGTTTGTGTTGTTCCGGCAGTAAAATTGACCGTCTTGGGGGCTGCGCTTCGATCTATAGTTAAGGTATTAAAAGTGTTGTTACCTGAAATAGTATATGTTCCTGTTCCTGCGCCTGTAATACATAGGTTGTTGAATGTACGTCCATAACCCGCGAATGTCTTTGCTGTAGCGCTCGCATCAGTGATATTAATAGTGGATGTATTAGCATTTACTGTAGAGTTTGCCGAAGTAATATTACAAACATTTCCTGTTCCTGTTAACAGATGGGTTGCAGAACCTAATGTGAGAGTTCCAACAGAATTCATGTAAAGCAAACCTGTAGAAATAACATAGTTATTGTTACCATTAACCGCACTAAGAGTTCCCTGCTGAACAGTTAAAGTTTTTGTGCTCGCAAGTGTTAAATTTGAACCAAGCAAAAACGTACGAGCAGAACCATTTATCATTATATTTCCTGCGAATGTTATACCATTGCTTGTAATTGTGAGGTTTGGTCCAAATCCTGAAATTTGAAAATTAATTGTTCCTGTATAATTATTTGTCATTCCGTTTTTCATTGTCAGAGAACCATAATTATATAGTTCGGAATTTCCAGCTAAAATTCCTGTATATCCTGTTCCATAAGTAAAATCCAGATTCGCACAAAAAGACGTTGCACCAATAGTGCATTTATGCAAATTTGTATTACTAAAAAAAACATTATCAGTTTGTGTTGGAGTTGCTACTCCTGTTGGGTCGCCTCCATCTGTTAATGCCCAAACATTTGCATCTCCCCAATTCGCGTCAGCCGCGGGATTCCAATATTTACCTGCCGGGGCAAATATCCACCCGCTTCCTGCTGAAGTTGTAGCCTGATTATTTGTAGTATGAGCAGGTGTAGCTCCTGCAAACCAAGTATTGGAAGGCGAAGCAACCGAATGTTGAATGTTGAGGTAATCACAAGAAATAGTCCCGCCACCTGCTTTAACTAAAGTGTGAGTTGAGGAGTTGTCATCGCTGTTTATTGTTATCTGATAATCTGCTGTTCCTGATACGGTAAATGTGTTTACGGTTTGTGAACTGCCTGCTGCAAAAAGAATTGAATGCGCCGCGCTGCCTTTGTCATTGAAATCGTTGAAAGTATTGTTTCCTGAAATAGTGATTGACGCTGTACTTGCTCCGCGAGAGAACCAAATATTGTTGTATGTTTTCCCACCACCTGCAAATGTGACTGCTGTATTACTTTGGTCAGTTATATTTATTATGCCGGTACCTGTATTTACTGTCCCTGCTGCATTGTTATCAAAAATGGTTCCTGTTCCTGATAAATAAAATGCATAACCACTTAAAGTTAATGTTCCTCCGGCTCCCATTATTAATTTACCAATATACATCCCATAAGTGGATTGGTTTAGAGTGCCATTGATAATTGAAAGCGTTCCGGAAGCTCCAATAGTTAATTCTCCTGCAAGTTGCCACGACCCTCCAACTCCATTAAATGTTGTGTTGCCTAATTGTTTATTTATAATTTGAAAATATGTTATTTGAATTGTTTGTACAGTTGAAGATGTGGAAATGAATGAAATAGCTGAAGTAGCTTGATCCATTTTTGCATAAGTCATAGAATAAGGGAAGTTCAAAGCAATGTTTCCAGCTCCGGCTGTTGCATCTCCTATGCTTAATGTTACACCGGCATTGTGAGTTAATGTATTTGAATATCCAGCACAGTTTAAAGACCTGATTGTTATGTCAGATGAAATAGTTGAGTTACTTGCTCCACCGCCAGCTCCTGTAAAGAAAACATCGTCAGCTGCTGTTGGAATTGATGCGTTATTTGCGCCGCCGGAACTGGCAGACCAATTTGTAGGGCTTGTTGCGTTCCAGTTAGATGATGAGCCTCCGCCAACCCAGTATCTATTGGTTGCAAAAACATTAAGTGTTAAACTTAAAATTAATACTGCTAAAACAGTTGTTGTTGTGAATATTTTTTTCATAGGGTAATGTTGTTTGTTATGAAATATACTTTAAAAATTTATTTTATATACTCTTTATTATGCTATGCACGGTGTAAATTAATACATTTGGGTTTCAGGTGTAAGGTATAAGGTATATGGTATAACCTAATCTTCCTTATGCCTTTATACCGAGAACCAAAATAAATGAAATTCCGAAGAGTCCTCAAATTTACATTATATTTCGTTATCTACAAAGCTTTATTAATCTATAAGCTTAATACCTTTATTTCTCTGTGCGGAAGCTAATAAAAAAGACTTTTGATACCTCAAGGCTCTGCCTCGGAGTTATTTACTTTTAATATTTGTAAAGATATTGTACTTACCAAGGAATACTTGTAAGGAAAAGATTTAAAATATGTAGGATAATTCCTAAATAGAAAGTTTCAGATATTCTGGTTTTTTGAAAAATATGGATAATATATTTTAATACGATATGTTATACCGATACGGAACAGGTTTATTCACAACTATATCTTATTTCAACGGTGTTCATGATCTCACTTCGTTCGGTAGCAAAATAATTTAACTCGTTCCTATCGCCGACAAGTCGGGACCGGTCGGCATAACTCGTTCTAATCATCTTTGATATTGCAAATCTGTTAAGTACGAGTATAACAGATTGACTCTAATTATTACTCAAAATAGTTACAGTACCATGTAACGAATCTAAATAATCAGCAAAAGTTACAATATAATAATACACTCCATCATGACATTTGTAGCCATCCCAATCGTTTTGGTAATTAGAGCTTTCATAAACCTTTTTTCCCCAACGATCAAAAATTTGCAACTTTGTATCAACATAATCTTCAAGCCCTTTTATTACAAAAAAATCATTTTTTCCATCATTATTTGGTGTGAAAACATTAGGCACTGTAATTTCGCAAATTTTTCCTGTAATAATTATAGTTTCAGTTTTTGAAGTACATCCTGTTTTTTTAACTGTTACTATATGTTGCCCTGAAACACCATTAGGTGTAAATACAATAGAAGCTGTTGTTTGGCCTCCGGGTGTCCATAAGTATGTAAAATCAGAAACTTCATTTGATTGAGCTGCATTTAAATTTAATGTACGTTGCATACAAATGGAAGTATCATTACCCAGATTAACAATAGGAGGGGGGATTGCTTTTATAGCAATTGTATCAGAATCAAAGCATGGCGAGCCCGGACCTGATTGAACCTCCACGAAATATGTCCCTGTTTGACTTACATTTATTGTTTGTGTATTGGCTCCTGTTGACCAATTATAAATATAAGCTGTTCCCTGTCCTGCATCTAGTATAATACCGGTTTCAATACACGAATCGGAACCAAAATCTACAACAGGTACGGGAAACACTTTAACATTAATAGTATCGGAGCTTTTGCAATGTAAAGCAGCTCCGTCGGTTTTTGTAACGGATGCAATATAAGTACCTGTCTGGTTTACCTGAATTGTTTGATTTGTTGAAATTGGATTTGTATTCCATGAATAAGAAGTGGCATTTGGATTTCCTGCATTAAGTGTAACTGATGCGCCTTGACATATAGATGTGTCGTTACCTAAATTTACAATAGGGGTAGGTGTAACATGAAAATTCAAAGTTGTATCATAACTACAGCCAAAATTGTTATAAACTACAACCGAATAATTAAATATACCACCGCTGTCGGGGCGGAAAATATAGGTTGAATCATTTATTTCGGAAATATTATCTCCAGAAAAATTTATGGAATCAATTTTTACCTGATACGACCAATTAGTAGGAAGAAGTGAAGATTCCAGATTAAGCTCCCAGTCGAATATATACCCGTTGTCAATTTGCCAATTGTCGCAAATTTGAATATTCCAAGTGCCATTAAGCGGACAGCCTATTAATTGCGAAAAATTTCCATCCGGTAAATAATAACCCGAATTATTTATTGTGTTTGTTGAGTCAAGTTGCGATTGTCCTGAATGAGAATTAAGAGTGCCAATATTGGGATATGATTGCGACCAGCAATAATTCCAACCTGTACCGGCAGGATTGTAAGCTGGATTACACTGAAAAATTGGACTGTCGTAAGAATCATGGCTGCTTCCTCCAAAAGGTACGCCCATGTATGCTCCCCCTGAGTTGATATATTGTTTTAGTATTGTACTTTGACCATTAGGGCAAGTTAATTCAAAGCTTAAATCTCCAACGTAAGAATGTTCCATATTAACACAAACTGAAAGAATGTCGGAAGAGTTCGAAATAATTGCATTTGGCACAAATGCCGAAAATGTAACATCTGTATTGTAGCAAGGATCATTAACGCCACAACTTAGTCCATCGGGTATAAACATAGTACTGTCAAAAGTCTGGCTCGAAGTCTGGACGTAACTCTCAGAATTTAATGTAATAAAGGAATTGTTCTGAAATCCTATGGTAATTATTAAAGAATCTTCTCTTGAGCAAATGGAAGGTATGGGATGTATCGACGCCAAAGGATTATCTGCAATTCTTACCCTTGTACCCAGCGAATTAGTACTTACACATCCATGACTATCGGTAATTTTTAAAGCT
>JAAXXA010000160.1 GCA_013334735.1 Bacteroidota bacterium | reverse complement strand
TTCATTTAAAAAAACCAAAAAAATATGTGGAATATTATAAAAAGAAATATTTGAATTTATAAAACATATGTAACAACAGTTTATTTATATAACCAATTTTTTTTCATTCTTTATTTTCTATTAGTATAAATTAAAATTTTTCTTAAAAAAACTTATTTAACAACCCATCCATAAAATAAATATAAAAACATATAATAATGAAAAAACAGTTTCTCTCACTTTTTATTTTTGTTGTAATTAATATATTATCATTTGCACAAAAGCCTAATAATATATGGGCTTATAGCGCTGGCGGCGCTGCTGTTGATCGGGGAAGTTGTATTATAACCGATAAGTTTGGTAATGTATATTATGCGGGAGTTTACACAAGCGCTTCTATTTCTTTTGGCAGTATTACTTTGAATAATGCAGGTAATAATGATATTTTTATTGGGAAAAATGATATTCATGGAAACGTGGTATGGGCAAAAAGTGTAGGAGGAACAGGTGATGATTTTGTGAATAGTATAACTGTTGATAGCGCTGGGAGTATTTATCTTGCCGGCGCATTTAAAAGCCCTTCAATAATATTTGGCAGCTCTACTTTAACAAATTCCGGTAGTGATACGCGTGATATTTTTATTGCCAAATACGATTCTTCGGGTAATGTGTTATGGGCTAAAAGCGTTGGTGGAAGTAGTGAAGATGTTGCAAATAGTATTAAAACAGATAAAGTAGGCAATATTTTAATTACAGGTAGTTTTCAAAGCGCTTCTATCGCTTTAGAAAGTTATACTTTAACAAATTCAGGAAGTAATACTAGAGACATTTTCATTGCAAAATATGACTCGACAGGGGCTGTTATATGGGCAAAAAGCGAAGCAGGGGTTAGCCATGAAGAGGGTAGCGGAATTACTACTGATAGTTATGATAATGTATTCGTAATAGGATATTTTAATAGTACTTCTTTTACAATAGGCGCAACAAACTTGGCTAATAATGGTTCGAGTGATATTTTTATCGCAAAATATGATTCTTCAGGAACCGCTTTGTGGGCAAAATGCGCAGGCGGAACTGCTATGGATTTCGGTACGGGTATAGTTGCTGACAGATTAGATAATGTTTGCATTACAGGATGGTTTGGAAGTTCTCAATTAATTTTTGGCGACGACACTTTATCAAACGAAGGAAACTTTGATGTTTTTATTACTAAATACAACTCTTCGGGAAATGAATTGTGGACTAAAAGTGCCGGTGGTAGTGGGGGAGATGTTGCTAACACCATTTTTGTTGATAATTATGATAATTACGATCTTTTGGGTTCTTTTAGCAGTGATTCTATTATTTTTGGCAACGACACATTAATAAAAGCGGGTGGCAGTGATATTTTTGTTGTAAAATATGATTCTTCAGGAACCGCTTTATGGGCAAAAAGCGCAGGTGGTACATTAGATGATAATGGATATGGCATTGCTATTGACAAATACAATAATGAATATATTACAGGATTATTCAAAAGTCCTACAATTGCATTTGGCAGCGATATTCTGACTGATGCCGGTAATGGTGATGGTTTTATTGCTAAACTTAGCATTGCAGATAATAATGGTCCCGTTTGCGTTGGATCAACAGTATCTTTATCTGCTTCGCCACTTTCCGGAGCAACATATTCATGGACGGGGCTCGACGGATATACTTCATTACTCCAAAATCCTGATATTTTAAACACAACTGACACAATTACGGGGGTATATTTTCTTACAGTTTCTGTTGGAGGAATTCCGGTTGCATCAGGAACTACAGACGTATTTATTAAATTTATGCCTTCTGCGCCTGTTGTTACGAACAATGGACCTATATGTGTTGGCGACACACTCTCTCTTACTGCTTCATCAGATACAGTTTGTACTTATTCATGGACAGGTCCCTCGGGATTCACCTCTAATGTGCAAAATCCAACAGTGAGTTTAACTGCAACAGCTGCAATGGTTGGTTCTTATAGCGTTTCCGCTTCGCTTAATGGTTGTACAAGTTCATCAGCAACTACAAGTGCCGTAGTTGATACTATACCTCTCGCATTTATTACTCCCGGTGGTATAACTTCTTTTTGCCATGGCGACAGCATTACTTTAACATCAAATATTGCATATAATTATTTTTGGTCCGACTCTTCAACAAATCAAACAATAACAGTATTAGATTCGGGAAGTTATAATGTAACTGTTTACAATATTCTTGGCTGTTCTGCAACTTCTCTTTCAACAAAAGTTACTATAAATGATAATCCACCTATCCCCACAATTACGGCTATTGGTACTATCCCCTTTTGTCATGGGGACAGCGTTATTTTGACTTCAGATATTGCAAATAATTATTTTTGGTCAGATTCGTCAATAACTCAATCAATATCAGCTTTAGATTCGGGTAGTTATTTTGTAACTGTTTACAATAATTTTGGTTGTTCTGCAACTTCTTCGCCTACAATAATTACTGTTTATGACAACCCCGCTATTCCAACAATTACTATGATTGGAGATACATTGTTTTCATCAATTGCATCAACATATCAATGGTATTTGAATGATTTAATTGTTAATGGAACTGATTCTATTTATTTACCTTTAGAAAACGGAGATTATACCGTTGAAACAACCGATAGTAATGGATGTGCTGCTATTTCGGCAATATTTAATTATGTTTATGTTGGAATAAATGAACCTGATAAAGAAAATTCAATAAAAATATTTCCAAATCCAACAAATAGCGCTTTCACAATTACATTAACACCTGATACAAAAAACATCTGTATCTCAAATTCCATAGGTCAATTGGTGAAAACAATTAATGTTAATGGTCAAAAAAATCTCAATATTGAACTTTCTGAAAATGGTTTGTATTATCTTAAAATTGTTACAGGGAGTGAAGTAATAACAAAGAAAATAATTGTTGTTAAATAGTTGAAAATATTATTAATTCATCAATGGATCTATAGGAGAGTAAACCCACATTGCATAATTCTGCCCCATAGTTTTAAGTAGATTTTTCCACATATCTTCGGGCGATTCAAATAAAAAGTTGTTGGGTTTTGTTTTAGAAACTACCCACGAAAGCGCTTCCATTTCTTTTTCAAGTTGGCTTTTATCCCATCCTGAATATCCAATGAAAAAACGAATGTCTTTACTGCTTATTTTTTTATCTTCAATCATTGATTTAATGGTTTCAATTTTCCCACCCCAGTAAAGCCCTTCCATAATTTTATGACTTTCTGTAATTTTCCTGCCTAAAGAATGAAGTATAAATAATCTGTCTGTTTGTACAGGACCTCCAATATATATATTTGTATTAAAATCAGGAAAGTCCAGAATTACTTCGTTTAGTTTAATATCAAGGGGCTTGTTAATTATTAATCCGAAAGAACCATCTGAATTATGTTCAGCGAGTAAAATTACTGAACGCCTGAAATAATAATCTCTCAAATACGGTTCGGATATAAGTAATGAGCCTTGTTCCGGTTTAATAGTTGAAGTTTTCATAAGTGTTCATTTTTTGATTTATAAATACAATTTTGAAAAAAATATGTAATTTTGATTCAAATTCCTCAAAAGAACGCAAAAATAACACCAATTTTCAGTATGAACAAAAGCGATAATTATTTTAAATTTATTAGTTATAGAAAACAATTCAAAAGGTTTGTATTTGAGAGTTTCAATGTAAACAGAACCGCTATAAATATTGAAATTTCTTATAATTTTAATCTTGATGACAAATATTTTTTTAGACCTTTAATTTCAATTCCTTTAAAACCTTTTATTAAACAAGACGAATTGTCAGTTGAAAAGTTGTCAAATATTGCATTTAATATTGGGATGGTAGAGTTAATAAGTTACTGGAAAGCCGCTTGTCCGAAAGAAATTATTATTAAGCCTTTTTTTCTTAATGAAGAACAAAAAAAATGGTGGAAAAATCTTTATTATAACGGACTTGGAGAATTTTTTTATCTTAATTCAATACAAACTTCAATTGATGATTTTGTAGAAATTATTTCTTTATCTGAAGATTTGCCTGTAAAGGTTTCGTTTAATGCTGAAAGTTCTGTAATTATTCCGGTTGGAGGTGGAAAAGATTCTGCCGTAACTATTGAACTTTTATCTGAATATAGTAAAGACAATCTTCTTCTTATTATGAACCCGCGTGAAGCCTGTATTCAAACTGCTTCAATTGCCGGATATACAGATGAAAAAATTATAGTGGTAAAACGTTCAATAGATCCTGTTTTATTGAAAATGAACGATGAAGGATTTTTAAATGGGCACACACCATTTTCAGCTTTATTGGCATTTATTTCATTGTTTTGCGCTTATATCACCGGGAAAAAACACATTGCTCTTTCAAATGAATCAAGCGCTAATGAGGCTACAGTTGAAAATACTTCTGTTAACCATCAATACTCCAAATCTTACGAATTTGAAAAGGATTTCAGGAGCTACTATATGAAATATATTACTGAAGATGTAAATTATTTCAGTTTTCTCCGACCAATAAATGAACTTCAAATAGCTAAAATCTTTTCAAAATCAAACCAATATTTTACAACCTTTAAAAGTTGTAACTCCGGCAGCAAAACCGATAGTTGGTGCGGAGTATGTCCTAAATGTTTATTTACTTATATCATACTTTCACCATTTATAAAAAAAGATAAATTAGAAGAAATATTCGGAAAAAATCTTTTTAATGATAAAAATTTATTGGAAATTTTTGATCAACTGATAGGTATTTCTGATACTAAGCCTTTTGAATGTGTTGGAACTATTGACGAAGTTAATGGCGCTTTGTGTTTGCATCTTAAAAATGAAAAAGATAGGTTACCATACCTTTTAGAACATTATATAAATAGTAAAAGCTATTTAAAATATAAAGATATTGATATTACTTTACTTTTAAATGAATATAATAATGAACATTTTCTTGAAAAATCATTTGAAAAAATATTAAAGAAGAACCTAAATGATTGAATTAATTCGAAAAAAAATAATTGATAAACGTATTCTGATCCTTGGATTTGGAAGGGAAGGGGAGTCCTCTTATAAATTTTTGAGGACGCATTTTACTTCACTTGATATAACAATATCAGACAAAAATTCTGAAATCAAAAACAAGATCAACGATAGCAATACAAAATTTATAACAGGTGAGAAATATTTAGATAATTTGAATGATTTTGATATAATATTCAAATCACCGGGGATTTCATTTAATCACTTGACTTACGAAGTAAAAAGAAATAAGATAACTTCGCAAACGGATATTTTTTTAGATTTTTTTTCAAAACAAATTATTGGAATAACAGGAACAAAAGGCAAAAGCACAACATCAAGTTTGATTTATCATATTTTAAAACTTACTTCCGATAAAGTTGTACTTGTTGGTAATATTGGCATTCCTCCTTTTGATATATTTCCGGAGATTTCTTTTGACACAAAAGTTGTATTTGAATTATCTTCACACCAATTAGAATATATTACAAAAGGACCTTATATTGCTATTTTATTAAATCTTTTTCAGGAACATCTTGATTTTTACAAATCGTATAAAGATTATCAACTATCAAAATTTAACATTACTCTTTTTCAGAATGAATCTGATAATTTTATTTATAATGCCGATGACAAACTACTAAATATAATAATTTCTGATAAAAAACTGAAAAGAAATATTTTTGAATGCACCTTATCTCAATCTCAATCAATAGGGTGTATGGTAAATAATGATAAAATCTTATTTTTTGATGGGGTTACCACATCTGCAATAATAGATTTAAAGGCAGAACGATTTTTAAAAGGAGAGCATAATATCAGAAATATTATGGCTGCTGTATGCGCATGCAAATTATCTGGAGTGTCCGATTCAAAAATAGCTGAAGGTATCGCAACATTTAAAGGATTAGAGCATCGCATGGAATATGTTGGAGAATTTTCAAGTATTCATTTTTACAATGATTCTATTGCAACAATTCCAGAAGCTACAATTGAAGCGGTTAAGACATTAAAAAATGTAGGTACATTGATACTTGGTGGTTTTGACAGGGGAATTGATTACAATTATTTTCTTAAATTCATTTCGGAAAGCGAAATAAGAAATGTTATTTTAATTGGTAGCGCGGGGAAAAGAATGTTTGAAGGTTTAAAATTATTTGATAATAATAATAAAAATATTATGCAGGTTGACTCTTTGGAAAGCGCTGTTAAAATAGCAAAAGAAAGAACAAAACCTTATGATATTTGCTTATTATCACCTGCCGCGGCTAGTTACGATATGTTTAAAAATTTCGAAGAAAGAGGGCTGGTATATAAAAAATTAGTGAGGGATGATATATGACCCCTCACTAAAGTAGATTTATTCTTTTATATCTTACTCAGCTGATTCTTTTGTATCTTTTTTGCTTTTTTTTGCAGCAGGTTTTTTTGTGGTTTCCTCAACGTCTTTAACAGTTTTCTTTGAAGCAGGTTTTTTTGCAGTTTCCTCAACTTCTTTAACAGTTTTCTTTGCAGCAGGTTTTTTCACTGTTTCTTCCGGTATTGTTGCTTTCTTTGCAGCAGGTTTTTTTGTAGTTTCATCAACAGTTTTTACAACAATATTTTCTGTTGGCTGATTTATTATTTCAGCAATTTTAAGAGGTTCAACTACTGTTTTAGCAGCCTTTTTTGCGCTTTTTACAATTATAACTGGTTTTACAGTATTTCTAGGACGTCTTACGCCAAAAGAACCCATAAATATTTTACCTCTTTTTGTTTTTTTATCGCCTTTTCCCATTTTATTAATTTTAA
>JAAXXA010000159.1 GCA_013334735.1 Bacteroidota bacterium | reverse complement strand
CAAAAATCGAAACTGCTCGACGAATGTAAAAAACTTCAAAATAAAGTTGTTGAAAACCTAAAAACTGTAATTGAAGAATCTCAGCAAAGCGCCAACGATTATGGTCCACCTAAAGATCGCTATGACTCATTCAGGATGCAGCTTTTACGCAAAAAAGACATGTATAACCAACTATTAGAGAAAGCATTATTGGAATTATATGCTCTTGAAAAGATTGATCTTAAAAAAGAAATGACCAGAGTTGGTTTTGGCTCCCTTGTTATTACTAATGAACAGAAAATATTTGTTTCAATAGGGCTTGGTAAAGTTATCATAGATAATGAATCTTTTTATGCTGTTTCAATTATGGTTCCCTTAAGTAAAGCTCTTGAAGGAAAACAAAAAGGTGAAACTGTTATACTTAACGGAAAAAAAATTGAAATAATTGAAGTTTTATAATCAAATCTCCATAGAACCTAAAGTTTAAAGTCCGCTAAGGCGGATTAAAGTTATAAATAAAATTAAAGTTTTAGTCTAAATAATTCGTTTTCTTAAAAATTAATTTGTTATATTTGCAGCGTTATTATAGAAAAACAAATATTTCGTTATGGAAGAGATGGAATCAAGAGAAAATCAAAGAGAAGAAATTTACTCTAAAGTTGTTAGAGCGGGAAAAAGAACTTATTTCTTTGATGTAAAGAGTACTAAGGCAGATGATTACTACCTTACTATTACTGAAAGTAAAAAAAGATTTAGTAATGAAGAAGGAAAATTTCATTACGAAAAACACAAATTGTTTCTTTATAAAGAAGATTTTGAAAAATTTGCCGAAGGTTTAGAAGAAGTTATTGAATTCATCAAAACCGGCAAAGCTCCTATTTCTGCTTCACAGGAAACATCTTCTTCAAATTTTTCCGATGTTTCTTTCGATGATCTAAAAGAAAAATAGAACCCCTAAGATTAAATAAATATTTTAATCTTTCTCTCAGCCGAATTAATAATTCGGCTTTAAAAGTATGTACCGAATCTTATTGAAAAAAAAATCCTTTCTATTATTCGGGTTTTTAAAAACACACCCATGCTATTTAGTGTATGTCAGTAATGTCGCCAAAAATATAAATATTGCAAATTGTAAAAATTAAATTGCAAATTGTAAATTTTCAAGTCTTAGGATCATCAACGCTTATAGCGTTTTTTGATTTTGCACTTTAGATTTTTCATTTTAAAATTTGCACTATCTATTTTCACACTATGAGTTTACAGACAGTTACTATTTTTTAATTTATTTTTTGTTGTTTATAAATTTTTGACAGCAACCACATTTTTTTGCTAAATTTGCCGTTATTGAAATATTAAAAATAAAATAAAGGAGAATATCTTAAAATTCACAGAATAAATATTATGAGAATTAAATATTACGGGCACTCATGCTTTGAAATTATTATTAATAATAAAAAATTGCTTTTCGACCCTTTTATAAGCGAAAATCCTTTGGCGAAAAATATTGATATAAGTCAGATTATGCCTGATTATATTTTAGTATCACATGGACATGCAGATCATATTTCTGATGCTGCAAAAATAGCCAACCAATCGGATGCAACTGTAATTTCGAACTTTGAAATAATCAGTTGGCTGCGAAAAAAAGGTGTAAAAAAATTACATGAAATGAACATTGGTGGAAAATTCACTTTTGACTTTGGAAATGTTAAATTTTTTAATGCAGCGCATTCTAGTTCAATGCCCGATGGTGCACATGGTGGAAGCGCAGGAGGATTTCTAATCCAATCATCCGAAGGTAACTTCTACTTTGCAGGAGATACGGGGCTTTTTTATGATATGAAGCTAATCGGCGAATTTATGTCAATTGATTTCGCTATGTTACCAATAGGAAATAATTTTACTATGGACGCGGATAATGCAATTATTGCATCAAACTTTATTAATTGTGATAAAATTATTGGTATGCACTACGACACTTTTCCTCAAATTACTATTGATAAAATTGAAACAAAAGTGAAATTTCAAAGAGCCGGAAAAGAATTGATTTTACTGAATATTGGTGACGAATTAAATTTACTAAATTAAGGAGTATGGGAAAAGTATTAGCTATTGCAAACCAAAAAGGAGGCGTTGGAAAAACAACCACAGCTATTAACCTCGCTGCCAGTTTAGCCGTTCTGGATAAAAAAACTCTTCTTATAGATGCAGATCCGCAAGCAAATGCCACTTCAGGAGTAGGGTTTGATCCTAAAAATATTAAAACAAGCATTTACGAATGTATTATTGATGATGTGGATCCTAAAAATATTATTCTTGAAACATCTACACCAAACCTTTTCCTTATTCCTGCACATATAGACCTTGTAGGCGCCGAATTGGAATTAATTAACCAGGCCAACAGGGAAAGAGTAATGGGAAAAGTTATAAATAAAATAAAAAACGATTATGATTTTATCATTATTGACTGCTCCCCTTCTCTTGGATTACTTACAGTAAATGCTTTAGTAGCTTCCGATTCCGTTATTATTCCGGTTCAATGCGAATACTTTGCTCTTGAAGGTTTAGGCAAACTTCTTAATACTATTAAAATAGTGCAAACCCGAATGAATCCTAACCTTTCAATTGAAGGAATATTACTAACAATGTTCGACACTCGCTTACGCCTGTCAAATCAAGTAGTTGAAGAAGTCAGAACCCATTTCCAACAAATTGTATTCGATACAGTAATTTCCAGAAACACTAAGCTTGGCGAGGCTCCCAGCTTTGGAGAAACTATTATTTCGCACGATATTCAAAGCAAAGGCGCCATTAACTATCTTTGTCTTGCAAGAGAAATTCTGCAAAAAAACGAGATGACTAAAATAAAAGAATCTGACAAAAAAATCAAAATATCAAATGAACACTAAGAAAAAAGCATTAGGAAGAGGGCTAAGCGCCCTTTTGGAAAATTCTGAAAACGAAGATATCACACGTGTTATTCGCAAATCTTCCGAGGCAAATATTACTAATACAATTGCAAATATCCCTGTTGATCAAATTGAATTGAACCCCTATCAGCCAAGAACTTATTTTGATGAAGAATCATTACAGGAGCTTGCAAAATCTATAAAAGAACAAGGTATTATCCAGCCAATTACTGTCAGGCTTTCCGAAAACGATAAGTTTCAACTTATCAGCGGTGAGCGAAGACTTAAAGCTTCAATTTCTGCTGGAATGGATGTTATTCCTGCATATATCAGAACCGCCAGCGATGAGGCTATGCTTGAAATGGCTCTTGTCGAAAACATTCAGAGAAAAGATTTGAATGCTATTGAAATATCTCTTTCATTTCAGCGCCTTATTGAAGAATGTAACCTTACCCAGGAAGAAATGAGCGAAAGAGTAGGTAAAAACAGAACTACTATTACAAATTACTTACGCCTTCTTAAATTACCTGCTTCAATTCAAATGGGGCTTCAATATGGAAATATAAGCATGGGGCACGCCAGAGCTATTATTAATGTTCCTAATATTGACACACAGCTTGCAATTTATAAAGATATTATTGATCAGGATTTATCTGTTCGCGAAACCGAAGAAATAGTCAGAAATATTGAAAATGAGCCATATATACACACTATTCCAAAAATTATCACAAAAACTCTGGCTCCCAAATATTCAAAAATTAAAGATCTTATTGGTAAGCATATAGGACTTAAAGTTGACCTTAAAATTAACAGTAAAAGTAAAGGTACTTTGGTAGTGCATTTTAAATCGGACGAAGAGCTTGATCATATTGTTTCAGCTATTAAAAAATAAGTTGACAAGGCATAAGTTAATAAGTAATAAATAGAGAATCAGGATATTAATACAACCTCATTATAAATGTACTTTTTTACCTCAAATTTTTTTATCCGTTATCTAGTAAAGTATAGAGTTTTAGCTGTAACAATACTTTTTTCTTTTTATACTTTGTCGCTGAATGCTCAAAATACCGATACTTTAAAAATTAAAAAGCATTCTCCTACAAAAGCAACTCTCATGTCAGCCTGCCTTCCCGGCCTCGGACAATTTTATAATAAAAAATATTGGAAAATCCCTATTATTTATGCCGGCGCAGGCTTAATTGCTTACTTCGCCAAGTCAAATTCCGATAGCATGAAAGTTTATAAAAATGCTTATAAACAAAGAGTTGATAATATCGCGCTGGACAGCTTTCATAACAAATACACTACAGACGATCTATTACAATTAAAAAATTATTACAGACGAAATTTAGAACTCACTGTTATTGTTGCCGCTGGTATTTACGCTTTAAATATTCTTGACGCTACAGTTGACGCTCATCTTTTTTATTTTAATCTTTCCGATGATCTTACAATGAAAGTTACACCTGTTTTTATTCCTTTTGCCAGATATTCAATGACGGGGCTTTCACTTACTTTTAAATTTAATAATTATAGAAAAAAACAACTACTTAGTTTGCAGTAAAAATAAAATGTAATTTGAATACAAAATAATATTTTTTTGATCTGTGTAATCTGTGGCTATTTAAACTGCTGATTATACGCAAATGAAACGAAAATCAAATTTTATACAATTGAAAATAATTATTTCAGGATATGGTAAAATGGGCAGAGAAATTGAAAAAATTGCTCTGCAACGAAACCATGAAATACTTTGTACAATAGACAACGAATCTGACTGGGAAAAGCATATTAATTTAGTTAAGCAAGCTGATATCGCCATTGACTTTAGTACACCAAACAGCATAATAAATAATATTATAAAGTTTTTTGGCGCTAAAGTACCTGTTGTTACTGGGACTACCGGCTGGAATGACAAATTTGATGAAATTAAAAAGCTATGTCTGGAACAAGAACAGGCATTATTTTATGCTTCAAATTTTAGTATTGGCATGAACATCCTTTTTGCAATTAATAAAAAACTTGCTTTTATGATGAATTCATTCCCTCAATATGATGTTAAAATAGAAGAAACCCATCATACACAAAAGCTTGATTCTCCTAGTGGCACGGCTATTTCGCTTGCAAACGACATTATTAATAACATCGACAGGAAAGAAAAATGGGTGAATGAAACTACCGATATTAACAGTCTGTTAGAAATTAAATCTATACGTTCAGGCAATATAACCGGGATACATAACGTAATATATAATTCAAATGTTGACACTATCGAAATTAAACACACTGCTTTAAATCGTACAGGTTTTGCATTAGGCGCTGTAATGGCTGCCGAGTGGCTTTACGGTAAAAAAGGCTTTTTAGGAATGAATGATTTGTTAAATTTTTAAACTTATACTTATGAATATTTATGGAATTTTATCAGTGCTTTTCTTAATTGGAACCTTAGTAGGACTATGGAAATTATTCGAAAAAGCCGGAGAACCGGGGTGGAAAACTCTAATTCCCCTTTACAACTTTTATATTTGGCTTAAAATCATCAAAAAACCTTTGTGGTGGTATATATTTATTTTAATTCCATTCATAAATGTTTTTGTTATTCTGCTTATGATAGTTGAACTTGTAAAATGTTTTAACAAGTTTGGCTTATTGTCTCAAGCTGTGGCAGCATTATTTCCTTTTGTATATCTGCCTTATTTAGGCTTTTCTGCAAAAGAAAATTACATTCATCCCGATAATCGTCCGGCATACAAAAAATCATGGTCGAGAGAGTGGGTTGATGCAATTATTTTTGCTGTTATTGCCGCCACAATAATCAGGACTTTTTTCTTTGAAGCCTACACCATTCCTACATCTTCTATGGAAAAGTCGTTGCTGATCGGCGACTTCCTTTTTGTAAGTAAAATCAGTTATGGTCCCAGGGTTCCAAATACTCCCCTATCCTTTCCTTTTGCTCATCATACCATGCCTTTTACAGCTAATACCCCTTCGTACTTAGAATGGATCAAACTTCCATATCACCGGTTTGTAGGACTTAGCACTATCAAAAATTTAGATGTTGTAGTTTTTAACTATCCTGATGGCGACACAACCACAGTTGAATTACAAAGCAATAATAGTTATTATGCTATGGTTAGAGAAGCAGGCAATAGAGAAATAATATGGCAAAATTATCATGTAATTTCCCGACCTGTTGATAAAAGGGAAAACTTTATTAAAAGATGTATTGGAATTCCCGGCGACAAGCTTCAAATTATTGATCATCAGGTGTATATTAACGATAAAGAACTTATAACTCCCGAAAATGCTGAATTTTACTACAAGGTAAAAACAAATGGAATAGTTATTAATAAAAAATATTTTGAGAAATACGACATTACCGAACCTTCTCAGGTAGATATGAATAATAAAATTGTTCCTTTTAGTCATAACTTTAATTTTTCGGATAGCACATATTACCTAGTTTTGACAAAGGATGCAGCCGAAAAAATAAAATCTTTACCCTGTGTTATTTCTGTGATAAGGACTTCGCTTCCGGGTTATCCTGAAGGAATTTATAATGATCCCAGACTTTTCCCATTCGATACCATAAACAAATGGAGTATTGATAATTACGGACCTCTTACTATTCCAAAAGCAGGAGCTACTGTTTCATTAAACATGAAAAACATTTCATTATACAAGAGAATTATTGCAAATTATGAAGGAAACGATTTGGGAATTAAAGATTCTAAAATTTTTATAAACGGTAAAGAATCTACTACTTATAAATTTAAAATGAATTATTACTGGATGATGGGCGATAATCGTCATAATTCGGCCGATTCACGTTACTGGGGCTTTGTCCCCGAAGACCATATTGTTGGTAAAGCTGTATTTGTTTGGCTTTCCCTCGACCCCAACCGTGGTTTATTTG
>JAAXXA010000727.1 GCA_013334735.1 Bacteroidota bacterium | reverse complement strand
AATTTTAGCATTTTTTTTTGCTTTTAGTTTAAATATTCAAGCACAGCTAGCCCCTCTGAAGTATTTGGTAAAATTTACCGATAAAAATTACAGCCCTTTTTCTACATCAAATCCTTCACAATTCCTTTCTGCTAAAGCTATTGCCCGTAGAATTAATCAGGGAATATCAATTAAATATAACGACCTTCCTGTATCTCCCGCGTACGTTGATAGTGTCATTAATACCGGCGTTACTATATTAAACAGATCAAAATGGTTAAACAGCATTACAATATTCACCGATGATTATTTGGCGCTTGATAAAATAAAATCATTCCCATTTGTTGTAAGTGTTGATAGTGTTAATAAATTAAATAATAACGTACATAAAACTACTTTTACTGAAAAACTAGAATCATACTCATCAGATTTATCAAATAAAACAACTAATTCAAATAATGATAATGGTAAAAATGCAAATACAAATGTTTATAATTATGGTTTTGCAAATAATCAAATTTCAATGATTAGCGGCGATTATTTACATAATAATGGATATTGTGGGCAGGGCGTTACAATTGCAGTATTAGATGCCGGTTTTTCGTATGTTGAAACACTTAACATATTTGACAGTTTATGGGCGAATAATCAAATTTTAGGAACAAAAGATTTTGTTGAAGCGGGAGGAAATGTATTCAATTCACATACTCATGGAATGATGGTGCTATCAATCATGGGAGGTAATATACCAGGTCAATTAGTAGGAACTGCACCTAAAGCAAATTATTGGTTGTTGCGTTCAGAAGATGCTTCTTCGGAATATATAATAGAAGAATATAACTGGGCTTCTGCAGCTGAATTTGCCGATAGTGTGGGCGCAGATATAATTAATTCTTCTTTGGGATATTCTGTTTTTTGGGATGCTGTTATGGATCATACTTATGCTGATATGAACGGACATACTGCGCCTGCAAGCATTGCTGCTACTATAGCCGCAAGTAAAGGAATAATTGTTTGCAATAGCGCAGGTAATTCCGGTGGAAGTTACAGACCTTTTATTGCCAGTCCTGCTGATGCTGATAGTATTATTACCATTGGGGCAGTTGATGAAGACGAAAATTATGCTTCTTTTAGTTCAACAGGTCCTACTTCTGATGGACGTATTAAACCTACAGTGGCTGCACAAGGACAGGGAACAATTGTAGCTTCAACTTTAGGTGGTGTTTTTTCAGGTAATGGAACTTCTTTTTCATCACCTGTTATGGCAGGCGCTACAGCATGTCTGTTTCAGGCATTTCCTTTAATGACTAATATGCAAATTATCCAGGCTATTAAAGAAAGTTCCAGCCTGTTTTCTAAGCCGGATAATATACTTGGTTATGGTATCCCTAATTTTGCTGCTGCTTTTGTTTTGCTTTATAACAAGAAAACTCAAGATTCTTATAACGAAAATAATATTAATGTATTCCCTAATCCATTTAATGATATTATTAATGTTTTGTACTTTTCATTGGAAGCAGAATCAATAGATTTAGATGTTTTTGATATTACCGGTAAAAATGTCTATTCAAAATCAGGGATACAAAAAACTTCAGGATACAAATATTGTCCTATAGAAAATGTGTCAAAACTTTCTAAAGGTATATATATATTAAAAATTTCCTCTAACGATAAGGTTTATACAAGAAAGTTAACAAAAATTTCCAACTGATTTTAAAAATTATCCAATAAAATTGTTCATCTTTGTTTATATTAATCTAAAAAAGAGGCTTTGAAATTATACATCAAATACATGGTTTCCATTCGCTGCAAAATGATGGTGAAGTCTGAGTTGGATAAACTCGGACTGCATTACGTAATTGTGGATTTAGGTGAAATAGAGATAAAAGAGGATATTACTTCAGAACAGCGCGAGCAATTGAAAACAGCTCTGTTAAAATCAGGACTTGAGCTGATGGATGATAAAAAAGCTATACTGATTGAAAAAATAAAAAATCTCGTTGTTGAGCTGATACATTATACCGATGAAACTCCTAAAATAAATTATTCTGATTACCTAAGCGAGAAACTCAAATATGA
>JAAXXA010000726.1 GCA_013334735.1 Bacteroidota bacterium | reverse complement strand
TCTTGCGCAATGGGGTGTTCTTGATTTTGCTGGAGGTATTGTAGTTCATGCAACAGCCGGTTTTGCAGCATTAGCTTCAGTGTTTTATGTTAAGGCAAGATTTGATAAAAATTCTACACCAAATAGTATTCCTCTTGTTGCAATAGGAAGCGGACTATTATGGTTCGGGTGGTACGGATTTAATGCAGGTAGCGAAGTAGCAGTTGATTTTGTTACCTCTACAGCATTTTTGAATACAGATATTGCTGCATCTTTTGCAACAATTGCATGGTTATTTATTGAGTGGACGCACGAAAGAAAACCTAAGTTTGTTGGGTTATTAACCGGCTCAATTGCCGGTTTGGCAACTATTACACCTTGTGCAGGCTATGTGCCTATATGGGCATCTCCAATTATTGGAACAGTAGCAGGAATAGTTTGTTATTATGCTGTTCGTTTTAAAAATAAAATGAAATGGGATGATGCCTTGGATGTATGGGGCGTTCACGGTGTAGGCGGTGTTTTAGGTTCAATTTTATTAGGTGTTTTTGCTTCAAAAGCTATTAACGGAGCAGGAGTTGATGGTTTAATTTATGGAGGTGGCGCTTCTTTATTAATTAAACAAGTGGTTGCTGTTATTGCTGCTTCAATATATGCATTTATATTCACATATCTTATGTTGATTTTAATTAATATGATTACTCCGGTTAAAGTAGGTGAACATGCAGAAATATTAGGTCTTGACGAAAGTTTACATGGAGAGAAAGCTTACGACGAAGGCGTTTTGTAAACATAATCATTATAAAAAACAAAAATATTATTACACTAAAAAACTCTGACAAAAAACTGACAGAGTTTTTTTATTATAGACCGTAATCATTATATATTAATCTACGGCATCAAGAAATTCTTCAGAATCTTCGTAAGCTTCGACTTTACGACCAAGCAGAGGTAATATTTTTCCGGTGAGAATACCTGTTGTAAATGCTAAAACAACAGTTATCAAAACGCCCATGAGTTGTTCTTGTATATTTAATCCGTGAATGATAGGTAGCGCAGCTAAACCGCCCATCAAACCGGGGAGTCCGTGAAGATTGGTTACACCGCAGGTATCTATTAATTTCATCCATTTTTGTTGTTTTGATTGAATCACAGCAAATCCGAAAGTGGACAAACCGCCGCCTAAAATACCAATAATAGCAGCCATAGTATGAGATGCATCAGCGCATGTGGAACCAATTGCAACGCCTCCTGCAAGAGCAGCATTTGCAATATCGGCAATGCTTATTTTTTTACGAAGTGATACTGAAAAGATATAAGTTGTCAATGTTGAACCACAAAGCGCCAATATTACATTTACAACAGTATGCGGCATTTGTGCAGGCGTAACGAGTGCTGCGCAGAAACTTGGCCAGAAAATCCAAAGCATCATACTACCAAGCATAGAGTACCTGTCGCTTGTAGCATCGGCTTCGATTGTTTTTTCAAGCTCTTGTTTGGTAGTCATTGTTATTGCTACTCCCAAGCCAAATATAGCCCCAAAAGCATGGATAACAATAGACCCACCGGTATCAACAACGCTGCCTATATCAATAATACCAAAACCTCCACCAAGAACTATCCATTCATTAAACATGTAAAAAGGTATGAATAAAAGTCCTAATAATATATATTGAGGCATTTTAAGTCTGCCCAAAACAGCTCCGGCTGTAATAAGTAAACTTGCAGCGGCAAACTCAGCTAAAATTAAAGTCTTTATTTCATCTTCTCCCCTTCCGGTTAATCCACTACTTTTTACAAGCATGTATAAAGGCAAAGCTGTACTTACGAGTAGAAAGGTTGCTGTTAATGCAGAGCGTCCGTATTTTCTGACAAAAACCATTAAAAAACCAAAACCTACCAATAGCATCACCATTATGTGAATTGCCCGATTATACTGTTGATCGTTAATTATTGCCGATGGAATATTTTCAGCGACTCCCGAAGCAAAAACAATTGATGAAATAGCTGTTAATAGCAGAGTAAGGGGTAAAAATTTATATAAAATATGCTTATTCATGTTAAATATATATTAAGTTAA
>JAAXXA010000158.1 GCA_013334735.1 Bacteroidota bacterium | reverse complement strand
ACCGGCGGAAGTAGCTTTATTGTCAGCAGTTGTAGGTGTTGAAGAAGTATTCCAACATACGCCACGCTCTGTTATTGTCGCTCCGCCATCTGAAGTAACATTTCCATTTCCAGTGGCTGTTATTGCTGTAATATTTGAAACTGCTTGAGTCGTCACTGTAGGTGCAGTTGCAACAATAAATGGGTGCTGCCAGCCTGCGCCACTATTATAAAGAGATGTAACTTCGGCAGCAGTTAAGGCTCGAGACCAAAAACCAACCTCGTCAAAATATCCGGGTGTATTAGTATTATCCATTCCAATAAAACCTCGGTTTGAAGTTGGATAAACGCCCCAACCACTTCCACCATCGCTTGGATTAGCTTGCGAAACAAGAGAACCATCAATATATAATTTAAGATTGCTCGTTCCATTACCGGCGTAAGTCCATACCAAATGATGCCAATTAGTTGTACCCAAAGCAATTTGATATTCAGCATAATATTCGTTATAACCATATTGATAAGCGCGCAGCCACTTGGTTCCGGCAGTATGTCCCCAAATTTGTCCATCTCCATAATCTAATCCATAAGACATCGCGTTTCCGCCATTTATTTTTGTTGTCCAAACATTTATTCCGTAGCAGCCTGTAGGATAAGCAGCAGTTGGCGCTTCTGTTCTTAATTTTACCCACATTGAAATAGACCGAGCATTTGTAAGACTTGTTACTCCGAATGTTTCTGATGTTTTACCAAAATATTTTGAACCGGCAGTAGTACCCAAATCTCCGCCATTATTTATTAGGCATGAAGCAAATGGAGTACTACCCTCATTTGTCATTGTACGGTTATTCCCTGAACAGTCTGCCGCATCGCCGGACGATTCGTCAAGTTTCCAATATCCTACAAGTCCTGTAGTAAGGGACTGAGCGGAACAGAATACAGAATACATCAAGCAGAAGGCTATTAATAATATACCGACTATTGATTTACTCATTAATTTTGTTTTCATTTGGTTTAATTGAATTTCCATATCTCTAATTATTAAAATGTTATTACGACTGCAAACTGTTGACTATAGGCTGATTTTTGTTTTCATAACTTTTATTTTCACTTGGTTTATTTGATTTTTTACGATATATCTATTAATGATGAATATTTAATGTTATTCCTATTCCTAGATAATTGGTTCCGTCATAGATAAATTTTATAACATCAACAGCATTACTTGTGATAGTTAAATCAGGAGGAGTTCCATCGGTCCATCCAACATTTGCGGGCCAAGTAACTGTCCATCCCCCTGTCCCATTTTGTTTTATGATAAGATGATAAATACCTCCGCTTTTACCGTTAGCAAATGTAAATGTGCGATTGGAAGTCAATGTAATTTCCTGAACATTGCTATTGTTCCAGTTAACTGAAGCAGGTGCCGGAGTGTAAAAAGTTACTTGATTTCCATAGCTTATGCCAACGGAGTTGATTGCATAAGCTCGTACATAATAAAGAGCGCCAGCAGTTAAACCCGTCATTGAAGCAGTAAACGCGCCTGTTGTTCCTGCTGAAGTTGTCTTGCTGTTCGCAGTTGTGGGTGTTGCAGAAGTATTCCAACATACGCCACGCTCTGTTATTGTTGCTCCGCCATCAGCTGTTACATTTCCGTTTCCAGTTGCAGTTGTAGTAGTTATATTTGTTACTGCTTGCGTGGTAACGCTAGCAATATTAAGAGTAGTAAAAGCAAGCTCGTTTCCATAGCTTATGCCTACAGAATTAATTGCGTAAGCCCTAACGTAATAAGGAGTACCGGCAGTTAAACCGGTCAATGAAGTTGTAAAAGCTCCTGTTGTTCCCGAGGACGTTGATTTGCTGTTAGCTGTAGTAGGAGTTGAAGAAGTATTCCAACAAACACCACGCTCTGTTATTGTTGCTCCACCATCTGCTGATACATTTCCATTACCCGTTGCCGTAGTTGCAGTAATAATTGTAACCGCCTGAGTTGTAATGGTTGGAATATTAAGAGTTGTAAAAGATACCTCATTTCCATAGCTTATGCCTGCCGAATTAATAGCATAAGCCCTTGCGTAATAAAGAGTACCCGGGGTTAAACTGGTCATTGAAGCAGTGAAAGCTCCTGTGGTGCCGGCGGCAGTCGCTTTACTGTTAGCTGTGGTTGGAGTTGTAGAAGTATTCCAACATACACCTCGCTCGGTTATTGTCGCTCCTCCATCTGCTGTAATATTTCCATTAGCTGTGGCAGTAGTTGATGCAATACTAGTAACCGCTTGAGTTGTAATTGTAGGAACATTAAAAGTTGTAAAAGATACTTCATTTCCATAACTTATGCCAACTGAATTAACAGCATAAGCCTTTACGTAATAAAGAGTTCCCATCGTTAATCCGGTAATTGAAGCAGTAAATGCTCCGGTTGTTCCTGCAGCAGTTGCTTTGCTGTTTGATGAAGTAGGAGATGTAGAAGTATTCCAACATACCCCTCTTTCAGTTATTGTTGCTCCTCCGTTTGCAGTTACATTTCCATTACCTGTGGCTGTTATTGCAGCAATACTACTTACTGCTTGAGTTGTAACGGTAGCAGTTGAGACAAATGGATAAGCCAAACCATTCCCTGAATTATAAAGAGAAGTAACTTCTGCAGCAGTTAAAGCACGTGACCAGATTGCACATTCATCTATCAAGGCAGTAATGTAATAATTATTGTCGGGTCTCACTCCTATACTTAAAGTTGTTCCTGCTGAAGTTAAACCGCTAAAGCTGCCTGTATTCCTTGAAATTCCGTCCACATAAATAGTACCGGCTCCACTTGCACCTGTTACAACTATATGGTGCCAATTACCATCAGTAATTGTATAATTGCTGTTCAGGTCAACACTATATCCTCCAAAATATGCACAACCTGATACTACAAGTATCGTCCTCCACGTGCCGTATGATTGTGAGAGTCCATAACCAAAAAGTCCATCTCCAACCGGCGAAGCCCCTTTATACCAACACTGTAAACTAAAATCGCCGGTAACAGGTAGCCCGATGGAAGAAGATTTTTGAAATTTTTGCGAAGAAGAAGCAGTAAAAGAAGCGCCGTTATTTATTTTAGCAGCTACAAACGGAGTTGAATTAGTGTTTATGAGATTATTGTTTCCAATAGCATCGACTGGATTATTTCCACTTGTTTCGTCAAGTTTCCAATATCCTACAAGTCCTGTAGTAAGGGACTGAGCGGAGCAAAAGACAAAAGGCATTACGCAAAAGACTATAAAAAATATTCCTGCAATTGTTTTGCTCATTACTTTAATTTTTATTGTAGTTTTCATGATATATCTATTAATGATGAAAATTTAAAGTTGTTGTAATTGCCAAGTAATTAGTTCCGTCGTTAACAAATTTTATAACGTCAATAGCATTAGTTGTGCTAGTTAATGTTGGCGCTGTACCACTAGCCCACATGATATTTGCGGGCCATGTAACCGACCAGTTGCCTGTAGCATTCTGTTTTATAATGAGAGTATAAAACCCTCCGCTTTTACCGTTAGTAAATGTAAAAGCACGATCGGTTGTCAATGTGATTTCCTGCACATTGCTTTTGTTCCAGTCAACGTTAGCAGGTGCCGGAGTGGAAAAAGTTACTTGATTTCCATAGCTTATACCAACTGAGTTGATTGCATAAGCCCTTACGTAATAAAGAGCGCCAGCAGTTAAACCGGTCATTGAAACAGTAAAGGCTCCTGTTGTTCCTGCTGAAATTGCTTTACTGTTAGCAGTTGTAGGAGTTGCAGAAGTGTTCCAACAAACACCCCGCTCAGTTATTGTGGCTCCGCCATCTGCGGTTATATTTCCATTACCGGTTGCAGTTGCTGCTGCAATACTAGATACTGCTTGAGTAGTAACAGTAGCAGCCGAAACAAATGGATAAGAAAAACCATTACCTGAATTATAAAGAGATGTAATCTCAGTTGAAGTAAGTGCACGATTCCAAGCACCAATTTCATCAATCGTTCCGTCAAAGAATGAAGTTTCTGCTCCTCGAAGTCCAATATTGAAGTCAACTGAAGTATTTGCAAGAGTTGTTAATGTTCCCGTAACAGACCACCAATCGGTAGTAAGTTGTGTCCCATTTTTGTAAATTTTCATTTGCGCACTCCCCGAAAGAGAGTTATCAAAAACAATTGTCCAAAAATAAAACGTACCAGCTACCAAGTCAGAGGTTGATATAGTGGCGCCAAACTGAACATAATTTCCTGATGAAGTTCCGAGATACCCACGTACATAGGTTACACCTGCCATATCGTTTCGGTAAAATAACATTTCATACCCATCTGTTCCACTTCCCGATTGGCTCTGTTTGTTGAATACCGGATATGCACTGTTATCAGGCATATTGACCCGAAATGCGCTCCAAAAACTAAAAGTAAATGCACTTGAGAAGTCCAAGCCGGACTGAGTTGCGTCTGTGATACTTAGTTTGGTTGAAGTACTGGTGAACTTTGCACCGTTGTTGATTTTTCCAGCAGCAAAAGTAGCATTAGTGTTTACTAATGTATTGCTTCCTCTAGCATCTGAGGCATTTCCACTTGATTCATCAAGTTTCCAGTATGAGACTAGTCCGGTTGTGAGTGACTGGGCGGAACAGAAGACAGACAACATTACACAGTAGGTAATAATTAATACGCTTGAGATTGATTTACTTCTTACTTCTGTATTTATTCTATTTTTCATGATATATGTATTTTTTAATTTACTTAATATCTAATGTTGTTATCTGCGCTAAAAAATTTGTTCCATCGAATATAAATTTAATCATATCAACAGCATTTACTGTAGTTGTAAATACTGGCAATACGCCGCCTGTCCACTTAACGTTTGATGGCCATGAAATTGTCCGTCCGCCTGTCCCATCCTGCTTAATAATGAGGTTGTAAATTCCACCATTCTTTCCATTTATAAAAGTGAAAGAGCGATTGGCTGTTAACGTAATTTCTTGCACATTGCTAATGTTCCAGTTTACTGTAGCTGGTGTGAAAAGAGTTGTAAAAGTACCATCGGCCGAATATCCGGTTCCTATACTGTTTATTGCGTAGCCTCTGTAATAAATAACAGGACTGGAAGACAAGCCAGTTCTTGCTTGAGTGAATATTTCTGTTGCTGTACCCCCCTCGTCAACACAATTGGTAGTTGGATTAGCCGAAGTTCCCCAGCAAGTGCCTCTTGCTGTGATGGCACCGCCTCCATTGGAAGTAATATTAGCGCCCAATATAGCAGAATTACTTGTAATGTAGGAAACAGTAGGAGTAGTAATAGTAGGGACAACAGCAAGAGTAGTATAAGTTACTTCACCTCCATAGCTTGTTCCAAACGAATTTATTGCATAAGCTTTAACATAATAAAGTGTTCCAGAGGTTAATCCTGTCATTGAAGCTGTAAATGCTCCTGTAGTTCCCGAAGAAATAGCTTTATTATTTGCAGTTGTTGGAGCCGTTGAAGAGTTCCAACAAACACCACGCTCTGTTATTGTTGCTCCTCCATCTGAGGTTACATTTCCATTACCTGTGGCAGTTATTGCTGTAATACTGCTGACTGCCTGCGTTGTAACAGTAGTTGTAAATGGATAAGTTAAACCATTTCCTGAATTATAAAGTTGTGTTACTTCAGCAGCAGTAAGTACACGCGACCAAATTCCTACTTCATCTATAGGGAAATCGGCGACTCGGTTGGGACTGTTTTCAGGGTAACACCCAATATTTAGATTTGATGTTCCTGATTGATTTGCCGGAGATGGCACACTTGCAACGTTCACTCCATCAACGTATAACTTTAAATCTGTTGCCCCACCTCCAACATGAACCGTCCCGACAAGATGGTGCCACCCAATTGACAATGCGCTCGGTGCATCCACTTCTTTCCAACCACTTTGCATAATTCTAAAAGAAGGAACACTTACACCAATCCAAGAAGCGGAAACAAAAAATTCAAAAAGGACTCCTGTTTCATGTGAAATCCATACAGGGTATAATTGTGCATAACTACTTTGAAATTTTACCCAACCACTTAAACTAAAATCACCAGAAAAAGAAAAATTTGGAACTAATATTTTGCTGGTTGTTCCATTAAATCCGGCACCCTGAACTATTTTCCCATTTCCGGTGGAATAAGTAATATCCGTACCGTTTCCATTATTCGGAACTACTTCATCGTTGCTGTTTCCATCGAGTTTATAATAAGCAGCCAATCCGGTAGTAAGCGTTGACTGTGCATTGCAGAAGCCAGAAAACATCATGCAGCAGGTTATAAGTAATACACTTTCGATTACTTTGCTCATGACTTTAGTATTTATTGGAGTTTTCATGAAATATTTATTAATGATGAAAATTTAAAGTTGTTGTAATTGCATAATAATCGTTCCCATCATATACAAATTTTATAACGTCAACAGCATTTGCAGTGGTAGTTAATGTTGGCGCTGTACCACCAGTCCACATAATATTTGATGGCCAGGTAACAGACCAGTTGCCAGTACCATTTTGTTTTATAAACAATATATAAACACCTCCACTCTTGCCATTGGTAAATGTAAAAGAACGATTGGCAGACAATGTTATCTCCTGCACATTGCTATTGTTCCAGTCAACATTAGCAGGCGCCGGAGTGGAAAAAGTTACTTGATTTCCATAACTTGTACCAATAGAATTAATTGCATAAGCTCTTACGTAATAAAGAGTACCGGTATTTAAACCCGTTATTGAAGATGTAAATGCTCCTGTAGTTCCTGCTGAAGTAGCTTTGCTGTTAGCAGTGGTAGGAGTTGCAGAAGTATTCCAACATACACCTCGCTCGCTTATTGTTG
>JAAXXA010000157.1 GCA_013334735.1 Bacteroidota bacterium | reverse complement strand
ATGAACAAGTAATCACGAAGTACGTGAAAGAGCAAGGGAGGCAGAGTGAGTACGTGCAACTGCACAAAGAACAGTTAGCACTCTTTTAGATGATACCTCGATGCTCTGCGTCGAGGAGTGTCATTTTCTGGGAATTTAATATTAGGCTTGAATTGGCACTTATTAAATTGCAGAATGTTTTGTACGTTCATGGTGCGTGAAAAACTGTTAATTTTCACAACACCAAATTACATTATAATTGTTTTTACAAATTGTTTCAATAATAAAAAATGTATAATGATCTCATTAATAATTTATCATCATATACATGAATATTAGCAACATGCCAAAAATAATGGAACTTCTCAGTAAATTAAATGGTGAACTTCATGCAAAGGACGATGCAATAAAAGACGTGCTTAAGGAATTGACTGGGTTTATTTCGATTACAGAAAATATCAACTGGGAAACTCAAACAGAAATAGGAGACTTAAACACAAGAAAACTAAACTCTTTACTAAAATTAATTGAAGAAAATAAAGAGGAAATAAACGTGATTACAGATTTTTACAGTATATTGAGGCTAACTAATATTAAAAAATAAATAAAATACAGGGGAGAAATGCCGCCCGCTCACCTGGGTTCGCTTGGCTCGTCAATTGTTCTTGGCAGAAAATTGACCTCTTTCTATTAATAGTCGGAAATCTTGAGTAAATACAGCCTGAAAAGAGTGTGTGAGGACTAGTGCAATATCTATTAAACCACATCAAACTATATCAATCTATTATTCTAGATATTGTTTAGATTGTTGCAAGGCTCTGGTTATAATGAGAGGCGGGCAGTTTTATAATAACCCTTATATTTTAGTAAAATACTATATATAAAATAATGAAAAAAAATCTAATAAATTCTGATATATCTTCATTTATTTGGGATTTGAAATATCGTCTCAAAACATTTAGTGGAGAGCCATTAGAACAGTCTGTTGAAGAAACTTGGGATAGAATAGCGGGTGCTGTATCTATTCGTGAGAAAGATCATACATATTGGAAAAATATTTTCTACAATTCCTTTACCGATTTTAAATTGATTCCGGGAGGAAGAATTTCTGTAGGAGCTGGTACAGACAAAGATCTCACATTAATTAACACATTTGTTATGGGAGTGATACCAGATAATCTCATTGGAATATTTGAGAACCTTAAAGAATCTGCATTGACAATGAGTTTAGGAGGAGGAATAGGCTGTGATTTTTCTACTATTAGACCCGATACTTCTGAAATTAAGGGTGTAAATTCCCCATCATGTGGTCCTTTACCATTTATGGACGTGTGGGATCAAATGTGTGAAACAATTACCTCTGGAGGGGTTAGAAGAGGAGCAATGATGGCAATGTTGCGATGCGATCACCCAGATATTCAACAATTTATTACTGCTAAGCAGCAATCAAATAAATTATCTAGATTCAATTTATCAGTTCTCATTACAGATAAATTTATTGAAGCTATAAATTCAGATTTGGACTGGGATCTAGTTTTTGACAATAAAATATTTCGAACAGTTCGAGCAAGGGAATTATGGGAAGAACTCATGCACATGTCTTATGAACATGCTGAACCGGGAGTACTATTTATAGATGTAATGAATAGATGCAATAATCTTCAATATTGTGAAACTATTTTAGGAACAAATTCCTGTGGTGAGCAACTTTTACCACCATATGGATCTTGTCCTTTAGCTTCAATTAATCTCACTCAATTAATAGTTACTCCGTTCCAGAAAAGTGCAAAATTAAATATAGATGAATTTGAGTCTCTTATATATATTGGAATTCGCATGCTAGATAATGTTCTTGATATATCAAAATATCCACTTGAGGCTCAAAAAACTGAAGCGTTAAAAAAACGCAGAGTTGGGCTCGGAATTACAGGACTTGCCGATGCTTTAGCAATGTGTAATGTAAGATATGGATCAAAAGAAGCGTTAAGTTTAACAGAAGAATGGATGAAAACATTTCAGAGATGCTCATATTTAGCCTCGACAGATTTAGCAAAAGAACGTGGAGCATTTCCATGTTATGATGATCGCTTTTTAGAAGGACCCCAGGCATTTATGTTGGGTCAGGATATCAGAAATAGTATAGCGGCAAACAAATTGAGGAATGGAGCATTAAACTCCATTCCACCTGCAGGTACAACATCATTGTATGCTCATAATATTTCTTCAGGAATTGAGCCAATATTCAGTCTTGCAGCAAAAAGAAAAATTAAATTAAACAACAATGACATCAAAGTGATCGAAGTTAATGATTACGCTTTTGAATTGTATAAAATCAATGGAAATACCATAGGAATAACACCTGATTTTTTTATTACTTCAAACGAGTTAAGTGTTTCGGAACATGTTCAAATGCAATCAATGGCTCAAAAATATATTGACTCATCAATATCTAAAACAATTAACTGTCCAAAAGATATTAATTTTATGGATTTTAAAGATGTATTTTTAAATGCATATAACAGTGGATGTAAAGGATGCACTGTTTATAGACCTAACGAAATAAGAACACATGTTTTAAGTTCGTAATTATAATTTAATTTTATTTATATGGGTAAATTAGCCTTAAAAGGTGGTCAGAAATTATATAACGATATATCAAAAGATTTTAATCATCCGCAAATTTCTGATGAGTATATTTCATCTTTAAACGATAAAAAAACACGAAGTCAAATATCATCTTTTGATGGTGAAGGATTAATTAACTCGGTCCAAGATCAGTTTAAAAGTAAGTTTGGTGTTAAATATGCTTTAGCAATGAATAGCGGAACCAGTGCTTTATTCTCAATGTTCTATGCCCATGGATTAGGGTTAAATGATGAAGTAATTGTCCCAGCTTATACCTTTTTTGCTACTGCAACACCTTTATTTATATTGGGATGTACACCAATACTTGCAGATGCATTAGATAATGGAAATATAGATCCGAAAGATATTAGAAAGAAGATTACAAGTAAAACTAAAGCAATAGTTATAACTCACATGTGGGGAATTCCCTGTGATATGGATGAAATTATGCAGATAGGGGAAGAATATAATCTGCCGATACTAGAAGACACTTCACACGCACATGGTGCACTTTATAATGGTCGTGTCGCAGGTACTTTCGGATCGGCTTCCGCATGGAGCCTAGGTGCAAAAAAATTAATAACAGGAGGTCAAGGTGGAATGATGGGGACAAATAACCTAAATGTCTACCAGAAGGCTATTTTAGTAGGCCAAGCAAATAACAAAATAATAAAAGAAATAACAAACTCATACTTGTTGCCCTATTCTATTACTGGAACAGGTTTAAATTTAAGAATGCATCCCTTTTCGGCAGCACTAATTCAGGAACAAATCATCGATTTTGATAAACAATTGCTTCAGCGTCGAGAAGTCGCAAAATATTTAACCAATGAGATTCTTAAAATGTCGGGTTTGTCGCTTCCTAGGATACCCAATGACTCTGACCCATCTTGGTATGCCTTTCCAATTCTCTATGACCCTAATAATTTTAAAGGGATTTCAAAACAACTATTTGTAAAAGCTTTGAATGCTGAGGGTGCAATCGATTTTGATATACCAAATTCTACATGCCCTTTAACCGAGTTTGCTTCATTCAGAAATACCAAAGTGTCTTTTGATCAGGAAATTCAAAAAGAAGTATTTACTAACGGGCAATTGAAAGGAGCTGAAAGATTTCATCATCGCTTGTTTAAATTACCCACGTGGTATGGTCCTCGAAGAATGGAATATGCCAAGGCACATATAGAAGCTCTTAAAAAAGTTATTGACAATTTGGACGAATTAATCTAATAACATGATTAATTTATTTATTAGAAAGTACTTTATTCAAGGGATTGTGCAAGGTGTGGGGTTCAGACCATTTATATATCATTTGGCAATAGAGAATAATCTAAACGGTTGGGTATTAAATAATACAGAAGGAGTGACTCTCGAGATTGAAGGAACAAAAAAAGATTTAGATCAATTTGCTAAGAGTATTATAAGTGAAAAACCTGAACTTGCAGTAATTGAAAATATTAATTTAATGGGAGAAAGTAAAAGCAAAGGAAAATATATCCAATTCAATATTATTGAGAGCAAAGAAACTAACATTAAAGATGCATTGATATCACCTGATACAAACGTATGTAATAACTGTTTAAATGAATTGTTTGATCAAAATAATCGAAGATACAAATATCCATTTATTAATTGCACAAATTGTGGTCCTAGATACTCAATAATATTAGATCTTCCATATGATCGGCCAAACACAACAATGAGTAAATTTCCCATGTGTTCGCAGTGTAATTTAGAATATAAGGATGTTGAAAATCGACGCTTTCATGCACAACCTATATCTTGTTGGAGTTGTGGTCCTAAAATTTTACTTTACGATAATAAAGGAGTTTACGTAGATACTGATGATCCTATAAAGGAAGTAATTAAACAGTTAAAAGACGGGTTTATCGTAGCTGTAAAAGGTATAGGAGGTTATCATTTAATGGTTGATCCAACTAACTCTGAAGCTGTAACACAACTGCGTTCTAGAAAAAAAAGAAAAGAAAAACCTTTTGCACTTTTATCTGAGTCAATCGAACAAGTAAAGACTTATGCTTCTCTATCTAGTGAAGAAGAACGATTACTTTGCTCAATAGCGCGCCCGATTGTAATAGTACAAAAAAAGCATAACACATTTTCTGCTAATGTCGCAACTAATAATTGCACATTTGGTGTAATGTTAGCCTATACTCCAATTCAGTATTTGCTTTTACATGGTAACTTTACTGCTTTAATTTGTACCAGTGCAAACATTTCTGATGATGCAATTATTTATACAAATGATGAAGCAACTAAAAAGCTTACCAAAATTGCTGATTATATATTAATTCACAATCGAGTAATACAGACTCGACTAGATGATTCTATAGTGAAAATTATGGATAGTGATAAGAAAAAACCTGTTACTTTCCGCAGAGCTAGAGGATATATTCCATTTCCACACAAGTTTGAGCATCCACTACCGAGTGGATTAGCATTGGGTTCAGAACTTAAAAATACTATCTGTTTAAATAAAAATAATAATTATTTTATTAGTCAGCATATTGGTGATTTAAAGAATTTATCAATCTACGCATCATTTTGTGAAATAGTATCATCATTTCAAAAATTACTAGCAATAGAGCCTCAATTTATTGCATGTGATCTTCATCCTAATTTTTTTAATACGAAGTTTGCTTATCAGCAAACAAAATTGCCGGTATTCCCTATTCAGCACCACCATGCACATATGGCCTCATGCATGTTAGAAAACTCATTAAAAAACCCAGTTATAGGAGTGATATTTGATGGAGTTGGTTATGGTACAGATAAATCCTTATGGGGTGGTGAGTTTTTAGTAGGTGATTATTTACAATGCGAACGAAAAGCCCATTTTAAACAATTTAAATTGCTTGGTGGCGATAAAGCTGTTAAAGAACCCTACAGAATTGCATTTGAGCTTTTATATTCGATTTATGGAGACAAGACACTTGATCTTCCTTTAGATTTTATAATCCAATACCGGGAACAGCTTGTAGTGTTACAAAAAATGTCAAATAAAAATATAAACTCACCCGTTACCTCAAGTGTAGGTAGAATATTTGATGGAGTAGCGGCTATATTAGGGTTACGCTCAGTAGTTGAATATGAAGGGCAAGCGGCAATTCAACTAGAACAAATTGCTACTGACAATTTCGATCCTTTGACCTATGTGTTAAATAATAATAATGATGTACTAGAAATTGATTTTTTAAGCGCAATAAAGGAGTTAGCTGAATATAAATTAAAAAATGTTTCAAATAGTAAATTGAGTATGAGTTTTCATTTAATGCTAGCAAATATTGTGAGGGATGTTTGTAATGAAATTAGATCAAAAACATTTATCAGAGAGGTAGTATTGTCTGGAGGGGTATTTCAAAACGAACTATTATTAAAAACTTGCAATAAAGTACTTGCTGAAAATAATTTCAAAGTCTATTCACACTCAACCATACCTCCCAATGATGGAGGAATCTCAGCAGGTCAAGCTGTAATTGCTGCGCATCAATTTGTTTACAAGTTTGGAATTAACAATTAAATTATATCTATGGAAAAATTTGCTCTCGTTACTAATGATTTGCAATTCGCAGCAGCTAATAAACATCCCGACAGAATTGAATCTGTTAAAAAATTTTTACCAATTCAAATTAAGATTCTAAACCAACTCCGAACTTTAAAAATTCCGATTATACATTTGCAGTTGATTGTTTCAGAAGATGATCCGAGATCAAAAGGCATCCCAGATGAGCAAAAATTTACTAAAGGATCAAACGGCGCACAAATATTAGATGAAGTATATGATGTAAGCGATATGATTATAGAAAAGCCTAAAGATAGTGGTTTTTTTGAGACTTCATTAGATGCTACATTAAAAGAGTTAGGAATAACACATCTAATCATTACAGGAATGCAAACACAAATATGTGTCCAGACTACAGCAGCTGATGCATATTTTCGAGGATTTAAGGTTTATGTTCCTTCAGATGCTGTAATATCAACACGAATTGAAGATACTCAACGTTCTTTAGAATGGATGGGTAATTATTGTGCGATAGTAAAAACAAGCGATGAAATTATAACTATAGTTAAAAACTCACAAATAAATAATTAGGGTACTGACTAGATAAGCGCTAGAAATAGTGATGTTTAGCGCGTTATGATAGTTAGTATGGAAGGAATAAAACGGATCCGAATTTCAGAGAAGAAATTGAGACTCATAATAAAGTGTTTTGTTC
>JAAXXA010000725.1 GCA_013334735.1 Bacteroidota bacterium | reverse complement strand
TATAACACCTTTTCAAAAAACAAAACCGCTTCTATTACGGTACATCTCGATTTTGGAATAAGATAGTCAGCAGCCTACAGTTGGCAATTGGCAAGGCTTGCTGTCTGTTTTTCGCGCTATTTGCAATACATGTTTATTTGTTTTTCTGCTTGTAAATTTCCGAGAGAAAAAGCTTTTGCCCAGTCATTGCAGGCTCCTTTGTAATCTTTTAAATTATATTTTGAAGTACCTCTTCCTAAATACGCATCTGCATATTCACCATTAATTTCAATAGTCGTCCCTCAAAAAGTATTTTTGCAAGGAACTGTTATACAAAAATATGATTTTTTAAAGATTATAATGTATAATTGTTTTAAGAAAAAATAAAAAGGAGGATTTGTTTTCCATTTATTCATCATCCTCTTGAAGTTCATAGCAGCAGCGGCGAGCATTACATTGATATTGTCTCCAAAAATTCCCTTATAATAATTTCTGCTTAATCTATGATCTGATTTTAAATGTCCGATTCGTGGTTCAATTGCGGCTCTTCGCCTAAATCCTTGCCTGAGTTTTTGTTTCTGATAAGCTGTTTTATTTCTGTTGTTATCTGCAACGATAATGTTTGTCCCTAAAACATTTTTAACACCCCTGTATCCTCTGTCCACATAATCATTTTCTAATACATGTCCGGTTAGTTGCTGTTGTTGTTTAATTGCAGGATCTAAGGTGTGAGCATCATAATCGTTTAATGGAATGTTGATGGCTCCGATAATAACACCGCTATTTTTGGTGGTAGTAATGGATACCTTTGAACCAAATTCATATTTCTTATGTTCTTTACCTTTGCTGATGCATTGCACATGTGGTTCGTGGATACTGTATATTTTTTGCTTGTCATTACGTTTCTGTAAAAGTATTTTCTTGTACAACTCTAATTCCACTTGATAATCATTTATCGCAGGAAGCTTTCGCTCCAGTTCCCTAATAAGTCTTCCTGCAATGGTCTTTATCTTTTTATCTGCCTTCCTTGCCTTTCCATGATTTTTGGGATGATTCCGAAAACGCTGCAATAATGTTAATTTTTTTATAGTGTGAGTGTATGATTGTCGTAAATCGATATCTTCTTTATCTGCTATGGCTTTACAATGAGTAATAATCTTTTTATGCAATTTACTGTCGGTTGGATAAGTGATATTCTTTTCCTGAACTGTCGTATCTGTCGTAGCATCCTTTTCTTGTCCATCTTTTCCGTTTACACGAATGCTCTCTTTAAATATCAGCTCTATGCCTGCTTCTCCGATACGCTTGCGGAACTCAACAAGTTCTGTCGGAACACAGGGCTGATGTGCTGCAAATACATCTTCTCCGCTTAAATACTGGTAATAGGCATTCTCTGACCATTGTTCTACTACACTTTCATCACTCAGATTCCTTACGTGTTTCAATATTAACAACGCTACCATTAACCTTATTGGTTTTGATGGTGCACCCATATCTTCTGAATAATGATGTTTAAAGGTTTCTTCAAACTGTTGCCAGTGTATTTTGTTTGACAGTATATACAGAGAGTGTCCATGGTCTAACTGTTCCTCAAAGGTTGTATAGAAACTTGTCTGTTGTTTATCTTTTGGTTTTCGAATCATTTTGCAAGATTTTATACAAATTTATTGCATTTCTTGCAAATATTTATGCTTTTTAAATTAAAGTTTTACCAATGTTTTCAACACTCTTATGAGTTTTTGAGGATAGACTACATAAAATCAAAATTATCCATATTTAGTTTTTAAGTTTTTTTTAAAAATAAGCTCTCAACTGCACGCTTCCCACATGAATAATTTTACTTCCTATCGATTTCCGACCGTTATAAGAAAGGTCTAATTGCAAATTAGTTGAAATATTTCGTTGGTACGATAAGTTCCATGTTGAATTATCTCCTTTTTTCAAACCTTCAAGCATTTCGTACGCAATAGTAGAATTTTCGGGAGAGTTATATGCAATTTTTATATACTCAAATTTAAAAATCAGGCTTCCTTTCGATAGTACATTATACTTAGTTTCGAATCCCGCTTTGTTTATAAACGCCCTTTCAT